>CAXPUI010000301.1:0-7012 GCA_964220205.1 Candidatus Allofontibacter communis
CAGTCTGAGGCCAAAGACTCCCCGGTGAAAATCCGTTCGCCCAGCATCAGCGCAAACGGGACGCCCAGGGCCCAGGCCAGCGGCAAGTTCTTCGCAGCGGCAGATACCGTCAGAAGCCAGGCGAAAAAGGGTAGCGACCAGAGACTGTAGAACAACACCGCAGCAACGTAGCCCGCCCACTGACCAAGAAGCCCAGCGGGTATCCAGATGGTCTCGATGACGTCCAGCTCTGTCTTCAGTGCGACCAGCGTCAGCAAAAGAAGTCCTACAAACTGCAGCAGTGCAATACCCAGCAGGTATACCACTGGCACAGCCAGCAGACCGGTAATCAGTTTCGCCAGAATCGTCCTGGCATCAGACACAGGCATGGATTTCCAGAACAGGATACTCCTGTCCCGCCTTTCATCATAAAGACAGGCCAGCAGGTAGAAGAAAATAACCGCCCAAAGGACAACAACCAGGGGCAGACTCAATGCCCTTAAACTACCACCGATGACTTCCGCTCGCCTGCTGTCCGTCATGCCTTCGAGACCGGAGAGCATCAAGGCTACCTGGTTATTACTGGAGAACTGTTGCTCAACGAGCGCCATTTCCTCGTCATTCAGATCTACTGTCATCTCAATCATGGCTGTTGCTGACAGGCTGAAGGCGAGCGCTAGCATGACCAGCAAAAACAGGGTAACGACTGCCGGCACTATCAGAAACGCACTCCGGTGCTCCCAGAATTCTCTCTTGATGAGCACTACCAGACTATTCATGCAGCCTCCCGCATCTTCGCCACAAAGAGGTCGGCCACACTGGGCGTACTGATTTCTCCCAGCTCTTCCAGTTCCTCACGGGGTATGTTTTCAAAAATCATCGCCTGCCGACCAAGGACGTCTCGAGTATGTATCGGGCCAAGCTGGGCGGCCTCTGCACGTCGTTCCGGGGAAACCAGGATTTCGGCGTAGATCTCGCCGACCTCATCCATGTCACAGTCAAGCACGATACGCCCACTGTCGATGAACAGCAGGTGAGTCAGCAACGCTTCAATCTCCTCCACCTGGTGTGTACTGATGACAATACTGGTCCGGTGATCGAAATAGTCGTTGAGCAAGGATTCATAAAAAGCCTTTCTATAAAGGATATCCAGACCCAGGGTTGGTTCATCCAATACCAGCAGTTCAACGTCAATCGCCATGACCAGCGCCAGATGCAGCTGGGTCACCATACCTTTGCTCAGCTGACCAACTTTCTGGCGGGGCGATATCCGGGTATCCGCCAGCAGATCACTGAATCGCTGACGATTGAATCGAGGATGCACACCAGCCACATAAGTCTCCGCATCTGCGACCCTCAGCCAGCGAGGAAGAACGCCAACGTCGGCGACAAAACAGACTCGCTCCATGACATCATGCCGGCCTTTTCTCGGGTCCCGTCCCAGGACATCCATCTCACCCTCAAAATCCGTGAGACCTAGCACCGACTTCAGGGTGGTGGTCTTACCTGCACCGTTGGGCCCGATCAGACCCACTATCGATCCGGGCTCGATAGTAAACGAAACATCCTGCAATGCGGCGAAGTCGCCGTAGCGCTTCGTTACATCCATCGCCGTGACAATCGGGGTCATACTTACTCCTGTAGCAGTTGTTCCAAGCTAAATCCAAGACGGGCTGCTCTCTCCCTGAACGCGGGCAATTCGTGATTCAGGAACAACTGGCGTTCACTGTTCAATAACTGTTTGCCCGCACCTTCACTCACGTACATGCCAAGGCCGCGACGTTTCTCGACCAGATCATCGTCTACGAGTATCTGCAGCGCCTTGGAGACAGTGAGTGGATTAATCTGCTGCTGGCTGGCGATCTGGCGAACGGAGGGGAGAGCATCACCGTCCCGAAACACCCCTTCTACCAACAGACTCCGCAGACGATCTGCCAACTGGCGGTAAATGGGACTCCTGTCATGCCACTTAATCTTGATGCTCACGACGCCGTCGACTGCCCCCTGAAAGACCACGACCTGCACATGACTCTGCATAAGCTCGGGTCATTATATTAGTGTATTACATAACTATAACACTAAATCAGATACTTGACAGCTTTTTCTCGATTTTCGCGGAGACTTATTTGATTCGATAATCGAGAGGTGGGTCCCGATCGCCCAACAAGGCCCGATACTGAAAATTCTCGCCGCGCCGCATATTAAACTCCTGGACTGCCGCATCGATCAAAGCAGGTTGCAAAAAGAGATCGCGAGCCGTCAACGCAAGTGTTTTGGCCGCCACCGTCATCCCTTTAATACCAATACTGGTCCCGCCAGCAGCGATTGCCTGCCAGGAGTGTGCTGCGGTACCCGGTACCCATGTAGCAGCACGCATGCCGACAGTGGGCACAACCCAGCTGATATCGCCGACATCAGTTGACCCCATACCCTGGCGTACTTCATAGGGCATGATCTCTTGTTCCATGCCAATGTAGTTGCCGTGGAGAGACTTGCTGAGTTTCTCCGCGAATACCGCTTCCACTGCATCATAGTGAACTCCGCCTACCCGGCTGAGATTACTGTGCATTAATTGGGCAAGCTCTTCATTGGGCAGTACGCTGTGGTTGCCATGCATGACCTCAACGCTCAACTGGGTTTCAGTTCCCTTGGCTGCCGCTTCTGCAATATTAACGACACGTTCCCAGAGCTGGCCGAGGGTTGCGGCATCGGGATGCCTGACATAGTAATAGGATTCGGCGAAGTCAGGCACGACATTCGGCGCCTCACCACCGTGCGACACAATATAGTGGATGCGGGTTTCCTGGGGTACATGTTCGCGCAGCAAATTGACCATATAGTACATCGCTTCCACTGCATCGAGAGCTGATCTCGCTCGATGAGGCGCAGCGGCAGCATGTGCCGAAACGCCGCGAAACTTGAACCGGGCGGATTTGTTAGCGAGTGTCGATGATGCATTCGCAGAATTACGATCCGCTGGATGCCAGTGCAGCCCCGTATCAACATCATCGAATAATCCCGCCCTGACGAGATAAACCTTGCCGGACCCTCCTTCTTCAGCGGGCGTCCCATAAAGGCGGATCGTGCCGCTAACCTTGTTATCCTCCAACCACTGCCGAATGGCAATAGCCGCCGCAGCAGAGCCCGCACCAAACAGGTGGTGGCCACACGCATGCCCAGCGTGCTTATCCTCAAGGATATCCCTTGTTGGTGCACGTGATTGAGAGATACCGGGTAACGCGTCAAACTCGGCCAGCACCCCGATGACAGGCTTCCCGGCGCCGAAACTCGCAACAAATGCGGTCGGAATGCCAGCCACGCCCGCCTGTATCTCAAATCCCTCCGAGGCAAGAACCTGTTGCAGACGTTCTGAGCTTTTTGTTTCCAGGTACCCCAGCTCGGCGTAGTCCCAGATTTCCATTGCAACCGATCCGAAGCGAGCTTCGTTACGCTCCAGGAAACTAAGCATCACATCGGCATCATCGCCCTGCGCCGGCGCAACCAACCAGGCCAACAGAAAAACAAGGAATTTTTTCATGACGTCTTCACACAACGGGAAAGCAGCCAGTATATCGAGTCAGGCTATGTTTTGTTCAATTTCAGCCATTATCAACTCAACACTGTTCGTCGCCGGAAAAGTAGCGAGTCGCTCCATCACGGTATCCGCCTGCTCCTGGAGCTCAAAGACCGCGCGCAGGAAACTCTCGCCGTTCAGATCCTCTTCATGAAGCACGTGACTGAACCCACGTGCCTCGAAGGTCCTGGCATTTTCCAACTGATCACCGCGACTGGCTGCAAGCGTCAGTGGAATAAGGAGATGAGGCTTGCGGGACACAAACAACTCATACAACGAGTTGGCACCAGCCCTCGACACAACGATGGATGCCGCGGCAAGAACATCACCGAACTCAGCTCCGATGAAAGCCCTCTGCAGATAACCAGCCCCTTGCTGGGCCTCGTCAATGTTGCCTTCTCCAACCACGTGCACAACCTGGAAGCGGACCAGCAGATCTGACAAGACGCAGGACACCGCCTCATTGATGGCGACCGCGCCAAGACTGCCACCAAAGACCAGCATTATCGGCTTGGTATCGTCAAATCCCAGGTAATCACGGCCTCGACCAGGATCGCCCTCGAGGATACCGGTTCTGACAGGAGTCCCCGACAACTGCACTTTGGCTGCCGGCAGATAGGTCAGCGTCTCCTCAAACGTCACGCAGATCCGTCTGGAGAACGGATAACACAGGCGATTGGCGAGGCCGGGTGTCACGTCAGATTCATGACTGATGACAGGTATGCGTCGCAACCAGGCCGCCACAACGACGGGCACAGCGACAAAGCCTCCCTTTGAAAACACCAGGTCAGGTTGCAGGCGGCCTAGCAGCAGAAATGACTGGCAGAGCCCCAGGAGCAGGCGAAAGGGATCAATGAAATTTTCCCAGGATAGATAACGCCGCAATTTTCCTGATGCCACGGCATGATAGGCAATCCCAGTCCCCTCAAGAAGATCACGCTCAATACCCTTAGAAGACCCCACGTACTGGACTTTCCAGCCACGCGCCTGAGCCTCGTCCGCCAACGCCAGGTTAGGTGTGACATGACCCGCTGTACCCCCGCCCGTTAAGACCAGTGAGATCATCAGAGGCCGAGAGCCTGCTTGACAAACGGGATCGTTACTTTCTTCTGCTGTTGCAGCGTTGCTTCATCCAGTTGATCAACCAACCGGCTGAGATGGTGCATGTCGCGCTGCGACCGGGAAAGGATAAAGCGACAGACATCTTCGTCCATGTCGAAGCCCCGGCGCTTTGCTTTGATACGTATCACCTTCAGTTTTTCCCCGTCAGACAACCGGTCCGTGGGTACCAGGTAACCTCCCTTCAGCCTCGACACAAGGTCCGGCAAGTCGATGGACAGTGCGCCTACCGTCTCCGATGAACTCAGCACCAGCTTTGTTTCACGATCCCGACAGGCATTGATCAAATGAAACAACGCCTTCTGCCAGCCAGGCTTCAGCAGAATTTTATCAACATCATCTAGGCAAACCAGGTCGGCGTGTTCCAGTCCCTGCAGGATGACCGGCTCAATGGAAGAGCGCATCGGCAGGTACAGCACTGATTTATTCGGGCTGGTTTCATTATGACAAAGGCCCTGCAGAAGATGGGACTTACCTGTACCCTGCTTCCCGTAGACAATGATCAGGTGATCCAACGCCAGTAAACGTCGTCCCGCTTCCCCAACATAGTCTTCCAGACCGGTATGACTGTCCAGCCGGAACCTGAGTGGCAGTTGGACACTCACCCGTCGCTGCTCTGCTGCTTTTCATAGTACTGCGAAGCCAGGTAACTGGCATGCCCGTGACGCACGAAAACCATGATCACTGCTGCAACCGGCAGTGCTAGCAGGATGCCAACAAAACCAAATAATTGACCACCGGCCAGCACAGCAAAAATCACGGCGACGGGATGCAGACCGATTTTCTCGCCTACCAGCCAGGGAGTCAGAACCCACCCTTCCAACGCCTGGCCAACCCCGAAGACCAGGGCCACATAGACCAGGTAGATGCCTTCTTGAAACTGGAAGATAGCTGCGACCGATGCAGCAATTATGCCCACAAAAAAACCAAGGTAGGGCACGATACTCGCAAGTCCAGCCAACAGACCTATCATAATGGCCAGGTCCAGTCCTACCAGATACAAACCAATGGCATAAACGCAGCCAAGCAGGAACATGATCAGCAGCTGTCCTCTCAGGAACGCGCCCAGAACCTCGTCACATTCCAGGCTCAGATTCAGAATTGTCTGCTCGCTGTCGCGGGGAAGCATCTTGCGCACGCGATCAACAATGTCATCCCAGTCACGCATCAGGTAAAAGGCAACAATCGGCGTCAGCCCCACAACCCCCAGGTAGCTGAGCAATGCGACACCGGAAGCTGTCGCCTGCGCCAGGATAGACCCGGCAATACCTCCTGCCTGTTGCCAATGACCCGCCAACTGTCCTGCAATCTGTTCAATATTGACATCGAATGGGTCGATACCGAACACCTCAATCAACCAGGGACTGACACTGTTCTGGAGCCAGGCGAAGTAAACAGGAATATCACGTATCAGGCTGGCAATCTCTCGTGCCAGCATTGGCAGGACAACCAGAAGAGCCGCGGCAAACACTGAACCAAACACCAGGAAGACAACCAGCACCCCAACCGTACGATTGAGACCAAACTTCTCCAGTCGGTCCACAAGCGGATCGCCGAGATAGGCGATCACCATGCCCGTCAGAAACGGCGTCAGGATCGGTTGCAGAAAGTAGATCAGGACCAATAACAGGTGGATCAAAATCACCGCGAACGTCTTCTGTAACGTCGTCATATCAAGAGTCTCCTCGGTTACCCACTACATTGTCTCCTTCCATCTCGGATCTTCCGCAAGTCTGGCGGTCCATAAACCCAGGTAAACGATGCCATCAAAGGCCGTCATCAACGCTACCAGCCAGAACCAGGCGCTGAACAAATAATCTGGCAGCAACCCGGGCAGGCTCAGGTTCAGCAGCACTAGAACAACAAGAATAATCTGCAGTGCCGTAGTCAGTTTGCCCAGAAAATTCGGCTGAATTTTGGGGAACCCTGCGAGGCTGGTGTAAGAAAAGACTCCACCGAGTATCGCCAGGTCCTTGGTGACAATCAGTATCATCAGCATAAACGGAAAGTGGTCCAGGACTCCTAGGACCACGGTCGTCGTCACCATCATCAGCTTATCGGCCAGGGGGTCAATCAATCGCCCAAAGGCTGAAACCCACCCGTATCGTCTCGCTATAAAGCCGTCCAGGCCATCTGACAACCCCGAAATTGCGAAAAGCACCAGAGCCAAACCATAGAATTCTTCGACAATGAAAAACGCGATCGGCAGGACCAGAATCAGGCGTGTGATGGTGATCGCATTGGGGATATGTCTTAATTTATCCATGTTGTTCAGGGGCGCTGCCACCGGTAGTGCATCTCTCGCTTCAATGTCGTCTCGTCCACCAGGATGAGTCGCTC
>CAXPUI010000302.1:0-7592 GCA_964220205.1 Candidatus Allofontibacter communis
GCGAATTCAGATCATCTAGAACCAGGGTAGTGATAACCCTGCCAGAGACCACCTCCGTCAGCAATGACTGCTTCACCGAATCCGAGCCTGCTAACAGCAAGGCATATCAAGCCATCACCGACGATGAAAAAAAAGGACCACAATACAAGTAGCGCCCCATCTCTTCCGACACGATGCCCAGTTCCACGGGACCATAACCGAAGCCACCGAATTCCTCCGGGAAGTGAACACCAGTAAGTCCGATTTCACCGCTCATCTGTTGCCAGACCTTGCTGTCGTAGCCGCTATCTGCAGCCATGAGCCGACGCACTTCGTGGGGAGGTGATTTTGCCTGCATGAAGCGCGCAACCACTTCACGAAATTGCTCCTGATCTTCCGTAAATTCTGTTTGCATGACGACCTGATGTGAAATTCTTAGTCTGTCGCAAGCTACTTGAATGAATCAGGCAATTCAATGGATCAGACCAACAAATTAGCCAGAGCAAAACAGGTTGCCAATCCCGCCGTGCTGCTTATGATGCACAGTTCTAACTAGCTGTTGTACAGATTCACCCTCCATGCATGCATTACGTCTCTTCGTACTCCTGCTTAAGGTAAGACTAGCTTCAGCTTTTGGAATAACCGGCGGCGACCAGCATCGACCTGGTACTTCGTCGCTCTATTTTCCCCTGACTTAGACTAAACCTGAACTCTGATGATTAAATTTACACTCAACGGCAAGACTGTAGAAACCTCGGAAGATCCGAACACACCCCTACTTTGGGTCGTAAGGGAGACGTTCAATCTCACCGGCTCAAAATTCGGCTGCGGCGCTGGTCTTTGTGGCGCCTGTACGATGCATATTGATGGCATGGCTTCACGCACCTGCATCATGCCCGTAGCAGCTGTCGCGGGAAAAAACATTACCACGATCGAAGGCCTGGGCACGCCGGACGAGCCGCACCCCTTGCAGGCAGCCTGGGTAGAACACAGCGTACCTCAGTGCGGTTACTGCCAATCCGGGCAGATCATGTCCGCTGCGGCCCTGCTCGAGCAGAACCCCAACCCGACAGAAGCCGAAGTAGAGTCGGCAATGGCCGGCAACCTCTGTAGATGCGGCTGTTACCCTCGCATCAAGAGTGCGATTCTCGCGACTGCAGGACCTGCCCTCGCCTACAACGCTGCCAAGCGAACTGGATCGGAGGCTGAAGCATGAATCCTCTTAATCTATCCAGGCGACAGTTTCTAAAGAACACCGGGATCGTCGGTGGCGGACTCGTCATCGGTTTCTCTCTGTCAGGTTGCTCAACACCGCCCTGGCCTATCGCAGAGGTCGAGGGGGGCTACTCACCCAACGCATTTCTACAATTTACCCCGGACAACGCTATCAGGTTTTTCTGCCCTCGCGACGAAATGGGGCAGGGTGTGATGACCGGGTTGCTGACCCTGATAGCCGAAGAACTGGATGTTGATCCTCAAAGGTTCACCCTGGATTTCGGCAGCGTCCATCCTGATTACAACAACCCGGGTATGGGCGTACAGGCAACGGGGGGCAGTAATGCCATGCGGGCTCACTACCACCAGTTGCGGCAGGTGGGCGCTGATACAAGGTCGTTGATCGTTGCTGCTGCAGCCCATGACCTCGGTATAAACAAAGACCAGATCACAACAGAAAACGGTGAAATTCTCGTCGACGATGAGCGCTACCCCTACAGCGACTTCATTGCGACAGCGGCAGGTATGGAATTGCCCGAAAACTCCCCGCTGAAAGCCCATTCAACATTCAAGTACATCGGCAAGGACGCACCGAGAGTCGATGCCCTGGCGAAAGCAACGGGTACAGCACCCTTCGGTATCGATGCCAGGGTCGACGGCATGCATCATGCCGTCGTCAGGCGATCCCCCGTTGCGGGTGCCATGCTGGTTTCTGTCGATAAGCAGACTGTACTCAGTATGCCGGGCGTAACCGATGTGCTGGAAATATCCAGTGGCGTTGCTGTCGTTGCGGAAAAATACTGGCAGGCAAAAACCGCTGCCGCTGCCCTGGACCCGACGTGGTCCGAGGTGGCCCTCAGCGAGGTCAGCACAGAAACCGTCAAAGCCGACTACAACGCTGCCATGCTTAAGGATGAAGGCATTTCCGCCACATCAGAGGGTGACGCTGCATCAGCCTTTACTGCAGCATCGCAAGTCCTTGAAGCCGACTACTGGACCCCCTTCCTTGCTCACGCGCCCCTGGAACCCATGAATGCGGTCATACGGCTGGGCGACAACGAAGCGGAAATCTGGACCGGTAACCAGTCACCGGTCGGCGTCCAGGGACTGGTCGCTCGATTCTCAGGCATCGAGCAGGACAAGATTCGCGTCCACAATATGTACCTGGGTGGTGGCTTCGGTCGCCGCGGGACGCTCACCCATATTATCGAAGTGACTGAAATAGCCAAGGCATCGGGCAAGCCAATAAAATTAACCTGGTCACGCGAAGACGATATCCGCCACGGGCTTTATCGACCGGCTTCCCTTATCAGAATGAAAGCTGGACTTGATGAACAAGGCAACATTCACGCCTGGCAGGCCAAGCGGGCAGGTGGCAACATCAGCCCGGATACACTGAAGAACGTTTTCCCGGCCCTGTTCCCTGGCCTTGGTGACGGCACGCTGAACTTCCTTGCCGACCTCGCTGAGGACGTTTTTGCCAGTTATCTCGCCGATCCCAGCAGCATCGAGGGTCTGGCTGAAGGCTATGATCTGCCAAACCATGATGTTCAGCACTTTACGGTTGACCACGGATTGCCGCTGACCTTCTGGCGCTCCGTCGGGCATTCAAACAATGCGTTTCCGAAAGAGGTCATGATGGACGAGCTGGCCGCCGCTGCTGGCATGGATCCTGTCGAATTTCGCCTGCAGAACACGAAAAACAACCCGCGCCTGCACAACGTCATCAGGGTCGCGGGCGAAAGAATGCAAGCCATGAATCCACCTGAGGGACACTATCTCGGTTTCGCGGCACATGGCAGCTTCGCCACTGACGTCGCAGAGATCGCAGAAGTATCAGTCGAGAATGGCAAAATCAGAGTCCACAGGGTCACCTGTGTTGTCGACTGCGGTCTTGCGGTTACGCCTGACGTGGTCAGAGCGCAGATGGAAGGTGGCGTCATGTTTGCGCTCACCGCCGCACTGAGTGGTCGCATCGATTTGCGTCATGGAGAAGTTGTGCAGAGCAACTTCCATGATTATCAGATCCTGCGCATGGACGAAGCACCGGACATCGACGTGGTTATCATCAGGAGCGAAGACGATCCGACCGGTGTCGGCGAACCCAGTGTGCCACCTCTGGCACCTGCGGTCGCGAACGCCGTCTTTGCTGCTACCGGGCAAAGACTTCGGTCCTTACCCCTCGAGCTGTCCTATGGACGTTTGATGCCAAACTCGGCGAGCACCTCATCCGTGTGCTCGCCGTGTTTAGGTGGTCGCTGGTAAACAGCTGTTGAATCGTCCTGGAACCTGATAGGGCTGGCCGTCAGCACCCCATGGCCGGGCCTTTCAACTTGATCGTCGCCACCCTCTGTTCCCACGGGTCCGGGATAAGAAAATTCTGCCAGCATACTTCTTGCCTCGACATGCGGATCAGCAAACACTTCCTGCATGGTATTGGCGGGTCCGACAGGGACTTTCCCTCCCAACTCATCGACAATCTCCTGCTTCGTTAAATTTGAACTCCAGGCACTGACCTGGGCAATCGTAAAGTCAGCATGTTTAACCCGTCTCGGATTACTTCGCGTACGATCATCGGCAATCAGATCCTCGCGACCCATCGATTTACAGAGTTGCGCCCAGTGTCTTTCTACCGGCGCGGCAATAGCGATTCGGCCATCGCTGGCTGGAAACAGGCCAAACGGCACAAGCGCCCTGCTGCCCGGTTTCCTCTCAACATGGGTAAGACCATAGGATGTAACATTGGTCCGGATCAGCGTCATCATACTGTCGTACATGGCGACATCAAAAAAAGACCCTTCATCGGTCTCCCGGGCCTTATGCACGGCCGCCAGCAGTCCCAGTGCCATGAGGGTCCCTGGATAAATATCGGCGATTGCTACCGGGAAAAGATCGCCCGTCGCTTCCACCAGACCGCCAGCGCTTTGTCCCGCCACATCGAGGCACGGCCACTCCGCATAGGGGCTCTCGCCGGTCCTGGGGTCGCCATAACCTCGGACCGTACCGTAAACGATACGAGAATTTCTTGCCTTGATCGTGTCATAGCCAACCCCCAGGTTATCCATGACGCCGGCACGCATATTCTCCACCACCGCGTCTGCCTTTTCGCACAATTGCAAGAACACTTCCTGGTCAGCCGCGGACTTGAGGTCAAGACAAATGCTACGCTTGTTACCATTGACGGATGCAAAGGATGCGCCATAGTCCACACCTTCCGCGGCGTCCGCCTCGCCCACAGCATGATAACCTGCCGGATGGGGGGGCAATCGCCTGAAGGTATCTCCATCCGGGGGTTCAACCTTCACGACCATCGCTCCCATATCAGCAAGCAGTCCTGTCCCAAAAGGCCCGGCGTAAGCCATCGTGCAATCAATAATTTTCAGGTCTGACAGAGGACCTGTGCGTTTTTCAGACATCGTCTCAGCCCCTCAATTCGGGTTCCAGGGTCATATAGATTTCTCTCAGGTAGTCAATCATGGCATCAACACTACGATAGCCTTTCTGGAAAATCGGCACGCAATCCATGGAAACATGACTGAACCCCATCTCTCTGAGTTCGGCAGTACGTTCCAGCATCAGGCCGGGCTCTCCGTAAAAGCGCTTCCGCTTCTCTCGATCGAGCGCATCAGGTGACAGCGACATCTGCATGGGAAAGGTATCCGGGTCCCGCCCCTCTGCAGCAAGTAGCTCCCGCATTCTCGCCAGGTTTTCCTCCAGCGGCGGGTCACCCGGGGCTGTCATCGCCATCCAGCCATCACCGAGCGTGGCAACGCGCTTTAACTGGGGTTCTTTGGTACCGCCGATCCAGATCGGTATTTCGGCACGCTGCGGGGGTTTGGGTTCCATCGCAATTTCGTCAAGGTGATAGTAGCGTCCCGCAAAATTAACGTGTTCGTCCCGCCAGCAGGATCGCATTAACTGAACACCCTCCGCGAAACGTCGCCCCCTGGTAGTGAAGTCTTCACCGAGTGCCTCGTATTCAGATTCCTGCCAGCCAATTCCCACCCCCAGCCGGAGGCGTCCTGCCGACAGGGTGTCAATCGAACTCGCCTGCTTTGCCACCAGTGTGACCTGGCGCTGAGGCAGAACCAGCACCCCGGTGCCCAGTCGGATCGTGTTGGTTATCGCCGCTGCAAACGACAAGACCGTCATCGCTTCCATAATCGGCATCTGGGGCGTGTAGAAAGGTGCGCGACGCGTTGCGGTGGGATAGCCCATGACGACATGATCAAACATATCCATCTCATCGAAGCCTATCTCTTCAAAGGCCTGTCTCAGCTTCGCAACGCTCTCCGGCCCTTCTCTGTACATTACGCTGGGAAAAACTATGGAAATTTTCATCTGGTGGTCCGAATACCGCCGGTGGCGGGCGCCAGTACAACATAATAGGATAGAGTTGTGTATTATCAATCAATTCTATGGCCACAGAGCACCTGCTGGACCCGGAACTCCGGCCTCTCCTGGAGCTTTATCCCGACAACTTTACTTTCAGTCGCGACATGCTGCCGCGCCATCGCGCCGACAGAGCCAAACGCATAGTCATGGGCGACACGGAACGAGCCGGTGTCAGCAGAAACACCATCGAGGTACCCGGCTTCAATGGTCCGGATGTAACCTGCCTGCTCTACCAGCCGGAACAGGCACATCCTGAACGACCAGGGTATTTGCACATCCATGGCGGCGGATATATCGGTGGATCCGCTGAGGCATCAGATATCCAGAACCTGAATATCGCCAGAAAACTGAACACCACTGTCCTCTCTGTCAACTATCGGCTTTCACCCGAGTGCAGTATCCCTGGACCTTTGGATGATTGTTACGCCGCCCTGGCCTGGTTCAGCACGAACTCGACCAGCCTGGGCGTTGATCCGTCACGGATCGCCATCGGCGGTGAAAGCGCCGGTGGCGGCCTGGCAGCAGCCTTGGGCATCATGGCTCGCGACCGGGCGGAATATGATGTCTGTCACCAACATCTGACCTACCCGATGCTGGATAACCTGACAGGATCGTCCGGCTATGAAGGTGATCCACTGGTTGGCGAGTTTGTCTGGACCCGCGAACACAATCAGTTCGGCTGGGAATGCTATCTCGGTGATGCAGAGCCGATAGCGCCCCAGGTCCCGGCGAGACTCAACGACTTCTCCAACCTGCCACCCACCTGGATGTTCACCGCTGCCTTAGATCTGTTTCGGGATGAAAATATCCGATACGCTGAAGCACTGTTGCAGGCTGGGGTCGCCACCGATCTGATCGTCTACCCAGGCGCCTGCCATGGTTTTCAGTTTGTTCCCGGCACCAGACTCAGCAAACGATTTACCCGGGACCACCTCGAAGGACTGGCCCGGGGTTTAGGCGTAAACATGGAGAATATACCCACATGACCAGCATCGAATTCGGTATCGGCCTGCGGCGCCTCGACGACGTCGCAGACGACGCGAAGATTGCAGAAGACCTTGGCTATTCGTACCTTTGCGCAGGAGAGCACGTCTTCTTTTATGGCCCGATTAACAACGGCCTGATCGCCCTGGCAGCCGCCGCAGGTGCCACATCCTCCATCAAGCTCATCAGCACCATTACCCTGGTGCCGCTCTACCCACCGGCAATGCTGGCAAAACAGGTCGCTACCCTGGCGACAATCTCGGGCAACCGTTTTAACCTTGGAGTCGGCGTCGGTGGAGAATTCGCCAAGGAATTTGAGGCATGCGGCGTACCCGTCAATGAAAGAGGTGCGAGGACCAACGAAGCGCTTGATGTCATGCAGCGGCTCTGGACAGAGGACAATGTCGAATTTAATGGTCGCTATACAACCCTTCCTGGCGTAACGCTCGAACCGAAGCCAGGGAACATTCCCATCTGGATTTCTGGCCGTAGTGATGCCGCACTCAAGCGATGCGCAAATTACGGCTCGGGCTGGCTGCCTTACATGTATACCCCCGACATGCTGAGCGACAGCATCCAGAAAATCTCGAGTTACCGAGCCCCAGACAAGCCTGAGATAGACCCAGGCCTGTTCATTTTCTGTGCCGTGCATCCCGATCGGGATACCGCTTTGCAGATGGCCAGTGACCGTTTATCAAAACAATATAACCAGGATTTCAGCCAACTGGTTGGCAAGTACGCCATCGCTGGTAATCCGGACGATTGCATTGCTCGAATCCAGGAATACATTGATGCAGGGGCAACCAGTATAATTTTCAACTCAGCCTGCCCCCAACATCATGTTATCGAGAACGAGCGACTGCTGGCGGCAGAGGTATTGAGCGCCTTCCCCCGTTAATCGAGAAATCGCTCTCTGACGGCTGACATCTGGGCTTCGGTTATCCCGGCAGCCTGAAGATATTGCAGAACACCTCCCCATTGCGCCTCGACACCATCGAGGAAATCCCGCATCGCCATCT
>CAXPUI010000303.1:0-3622 GCA_964220205.1 Candidatus Allofontibacter communis
CTGAACTTGACGTCCACTTTGAATCCAGTGCCAGCGAGGCTACGGCAGCGGCCATGCTGGCCGCGTCCATCAACTACCCCATGCGCGGCGCCGTCACCTGGAAGTCGACAGTCGGGACCAATGTTGCCTCGGATGCTCTGGCCAACCTCGCGTCATCTGGCGTGAAGGGCGGAGCCCTGATCATACTAGGCGAGGACTACGGCGAAGGGGCCAGCATCATGCAGGAACGCACCCATGCATTTGCCATGAAGTCACAGATATGGCTGCTGGATCCACGACCCGAGCAAACCTGCATCGTCGACATAGTCAGGCAGGGTTTTGAGCTGTCCGAGGCCTCCAACACTCCTGTTATGCTGATGATGCGTATCCGCGCATGCCATATGCATGGACAATTCGCTACCCAGGACAACAGGCCGGCTCGCTACAGCGCTGCCGACGCTCTCGCAGACCCAAAACGGGATCTCTCCAGGATTATTCTTCCGCCAGCCACCTACCTGCAGGAACAGGAGAAGATAAAGAAACGCTGGCCGGCTGCAATAAAGTTTATCAAAGAGAACAACCTCAATGAGTTCAGGACCGGTGATCAGAACGTCGGGATCATCGTCCAGGGTGGACTCTTCAACGCCACCAGCCGAGCTCTGGCTGTCCTTGAACATGGTGACTATTTCGGGAACAGCGATGTACCGATCTACGTACTAAACTGTACCTACCCCCTGGTACCAGATGAATTCGAAGCTTTCTGCAGGGATAAACAAGCTGTGTTAATCATCGAGGAGGGGCAGCCGGAGTTTATAGAGCAGGCAGCCAATACCTACCTCAAGCAGGCGGATATCACTACCAGGGTCCATGGTAAAGATCTGCTGCCCATGGCAGGCGAGTACACCGCCGGCGTGATTCGTCACGGTATCAAACAGTTTCTCGACAGGTATCTGCATGGCAGGCCGTCCGACGTCACTGAATACATCCCGCTCAAGGACCTGTCGCTCAGCAACGAATTACCTGCCAGGCCGTCGGGACTGTGTACCGGATGTCCAGAGCGCCCCCTTTTCGCTTCTATGAAATTGATAGCAAGAGAACTCGGGCCAAGCCATGTCAGCGCAGACATCGGCTGTAACTCATTTGTCACCCTGCCACCGTTCAACATGGGGGCCAGTATCATGGGATACGGTCTTGGTGGCGCCTCAAGTGCAGCACTCGACGGCTCGAAAAATAATCGGGCCATATCACTGATGGGTGATGGCGGCTTCTGGCACAACGGTTTAACCAGCGGCATTTCAAATGCTGCCTTCAACCAATCCGACAACGTCACCATCGTCGTCGACAATGGTTATTCTGCGGCGACAGGCGGACAGGATATTCCCTCTTCCCAGGGTGACACCGGGAACCGGAACCTGCACCAATCGATCAGCAAAGCTGTGCAGGGCGTTGGCATCAACTGGGTGCGCGATATCAAGAGCTACGATATGGCGCAGACGATGCAGGTACTTCGCGAGGCCCTGACCACTGATTACAGCGGACCCAAGGTCATCATCGCGGAAGGTGAATGCCAGTTGAACCGGCAACGCAGGATACGCCCACTGGAGTCACGCAGGAAGGCAGCGGGCAATCGCGTTGTACAGGAAAAGTTCGGCATAGATGAAAATTCATGTACTGGAGATCATTCCTGTATCCGGCTATCCGGCTGCCCCTCCCTCTCAATCAAGCCTTCCAGCGATCCCCTGCGCCCCTCACCAGTGGCCCATGTCGATGAGAGCTGCGTCGGTTGCGGCGTTTGCGGTAGTGTCGCCCATGCAGCGACGCTCTGTCCGTCATTCTACAAGTTAACCGTGGTCCACAACCCCCGTACCACTGAAAAACTGCGCGCTGCTTTCAGCCAGGGTCTGGTGAAGCTTCTGCTGTCGTTTCGAAGCCGGAGCAAAGCCGCATGACAGAGACCGCAAGGCCCATAACCCTGACCATTGCTGCTCTCGGCGGCCAGGGTGGCGGGGTCGTCCAGGAATGGATGGTGGCTATCGCCCGCAAGTCCGGCTATCGGGTGCAGGCGACGTCCGTACCAGGAGTTGCGCAAAGGACCGGCGCAACGATCTATTATCTTGAGTTTTATCCCGCTGATACACCACAGGACCCGGTCATGGCGCTCATGCCAGTTGCAGAGAACTGCGACCTGGTGATTGCATCCGAATTAGTGGAGGCAGCCCGAATGGTGCAGCGGGGTTTTGTCTCACCGAAGCTGACAACCCTGGTGACCTCCAGCCACCGGAACTACACCATTGACGAAAAGTCGCACCTGGCCGATGGGCGTGCGGATAGTCCGGAATTGATGGAACTGGTCTCCAACAGTGCTCAAAAACTCATTATGTTCGACATGGAGGCCGTTGCCGAAGCACACAACAGCGTCATCAGCGCTGCAATGTTGGGTGGTATCTGCGCCGCCAACGTATTGCCCTTCCCGAGTGAGTTCTATGAATCAGCTATCAGAGAGGGCGGCCGAGGCGTGGATGCAAGTCTTGCAGCATTTTTTGGCGCGCGGGACGCTGTTCGAAATCCGGAGCTGGAACCCGAGGCATTCCTTGAACCGCTCCATCCAGAAACCAGCATGCTCCCTGATCCAGTGGCCCGAATCGTGGGTGAGGCGCTGCCGAGACTGAGGGACTATCAGGATAATCGCTATGCCCAAGAGTACCTGGACATGCTGCAACCGTTTCTGGCCTATTCCAACAATCATTATGCTCTCGCTGCGGAAGTGGCACGGGGGCTGGCAGTCTGGATGACCTTTGAAGACACCATTCGAATCGCGAGCCTGAAAACTCACCCCGACAGATTGCTCAAACTGCTGCAGCAGGAAAGTGAGCTGACGCATGTCGTCGAATACATGAAACCACGCGTCGAGGAACTCGCAGGCACTCTGCCAGCGCCGGTTGGTCGATGGCTCCAGTCCTCAACGCTGGCTCACGCCATACTGAGACCGCTGACACGTGGCCTGACTCTACGTTCCTCTGGACTGCCTGGCTACACGTTACTCCGCCTGCTCGCCGGATTCAGAATAATCAGGCGCACAACTCTGCGTTTCAAGCAGGAAATGGCGGCAATTAAAAACTGGCTCGAGCTGATGCAAAAACTCGCCAATACTGACGAAGCACTGGCGCTCGAGATTGCCAAATGCCAGGAACTGGTAACAGGATATGGAGAGACCCGCGAACGAGGCCAATCCAATTTCAACCAAATCACGTCGCAGGTCGACGTCCTGCTTACCCGGGCCGACGCTGCGGGAGTCGTTAGACAGTTACGGGCAGCTGCGCAGCAGGAAGAGACCGGTCAGGAACTTGCAGCCGCAATGAGCGAACAAGGACTGGTCATCACTCATGGCTGACACGGTCTACCAACAATTCTGTCAATCCGCCAGGGACTTCGGGGAACGACCTTTCCTGATGCTCGTATCCGACCCCGCTGAACGCTATGGAATGCAACCCGGATCAATCAGCTATGCCGAGGCAGAACTGAAGATCAATCATCTCGCTGCAGCCTACGCGGCCCGGGACATCAAAAAAGACGATCGCGTCGCTATCGGCCTCGACAATCGTCCCGAATGTTTTTTCCACTGGCTGGCGCTCAATGCCCTGGG
>CAXPUI010000304.1:0-5595 GCA_964220205.1 Candidatus Allofontibacter communis
CGAGATTTTTATCACCATATCGGCTGGCACTTTCCGCATGTCTACCGTGGAAATTTCCGGTCCCGTTATGACGGCTTGACCTGGCTGGATGCGTCCGAGCATTTCCAGGCCTGGGTAGAAGGACGAACTGGCTTCCCTATCGTGGATGCCGGTATGCGGGAACTGAAGGCAACGGGATACATGCACAATCGTGTGCGAATGGTGGTGGCATCGTTTCTCACTAAAAACCTGCAGATTAACTGGCGCAGGGGTGAAGCTCATTTTGCTCGCTACCTCATTGATTTTGATCCTGCTGTCAATAACGGTAACTGGCAGTGGTCCGCGTCGACAGGTTGTGATGCCCAACCCTATTTCAGGATTTTTAATCCCTGGCGACAGCAGAAGCGTTTTGACCCGGAATGCACGTACATCAGGGACTGGGTGCCTGAACTGAGAGAACTGGATGCGAAGGCGATCCATGGCCTGGAGAAGAATCCGTCAGCGTATATGCCGCCTGTTGTCGACCTGAAAATCTCTGCGGCGGCGAGTATCGATCGGTTCAACGAGGTCCGATAACGCCAGTACGAAGAGGGTAACCGATTCGGCTGCTAAGGGGACGTAAGTCCTGACCGGAGTTTTACCCGCCTTGCCAGTCGTTCCTTGAATTTTGCGTGCCGTTGTTCCGTCAGCGGGTAATTCCACATGACTGGCAGCGCCGCGCAATGAATCGCTGCAGGAATAATCGTGTACAGCATGGTCAGCCAGAACAGCGATGTGTCTGAATTACCCTGATCGGTGCCTGCGAGGGCGACGTCCGCCGTTGGATCAAAGCCGACAAAAGCAAAGGCTGCCAGAGCAGCGGCACCGCCAAAGGCATAGGCGCCCTTACGCAAGAAACCCCAGATCGCGAAGTAGAGTCCTGCGCGGTGCTCCCCGGTTCGCGCGTAATCGATATCCACAGTGTCTGCTGCCATGGACGCTGCCAGGGCCGGCATGGCAGCAACCGATGCACCTTTGAGTGTCATCACCACAAGGAACAGGGAGAAATTACCTTCCGGTACGAAGGGTAGACAACAGGCCCACAGGGCATACCAGACCACGCACGCGATGTAAGTCCGGTGTTTACCGTATCGGCGAGTCAATGCCATCCAGGGTGAAACGCCGATGACGGAGGCGGTGTAATAGACGAGGACATAGACAGGGTACAGTTCACCCGCCTTGACAACGTGCTTGACGAAAAAGTATGAGCCCGCGGCAACCAGGGCAATACCAAAGACTGTCACCGCGTAGGTAAAGATTATGCGCAGGTAGGGACCGTTTCGTCGTACAACCCAGAGTCCGGCGAGAAAGCTCTGACGGGGCGTATCAGTCTCAGACTGTTTCGGTTCCGGCGCAAAGATCAATGCCAGTGCGACGGTGGCGGGAATCATCACCATGACGAAAATCGTCAGCCAGCCAAGAATGACGTCAATATTTCCCGCTCGAGCCTCCATGATTTGATGAAACTCAGTAGAAAAGTTGCCGAGCATTTGGCCGAGATCACCCGATACGCTGTTCAGGTAGATGCCCAAGGCAACGACCAGGGGAAGCAGGTTAAATGAGACGTTACCGGCGAAATGGAACTGCTCACGACGACCGCTGATGTGAGTTCTCTGGTCGTAGTCGTCAGACATTTCAGCTCCCCATGCATAGTAGGGCAGAGCGACAATCGTGTAAGCCAGGTAAAGAGTGACCATCCAGAACCCGAAGTACCAGATAGTTGGTTCCGTGGGAGGTAGGAATAGCTTGTAGAGCGAGAGCATGAGAAGCGGTGTGCCGACAACGATCCAGGGTTTTCGCCTGCCCCATGGGCTCTTGGTGCGGTCTGTCAGGATGCCCATGATGGGATCCGTTACAGCATCGGACAGACGGGCTGCAAAAATGATGACGCTCATGGCGTACAGTGGTACACCCAGTTCGGCATAGAACGGCAGAACATAGAGGTTGACCGGCAGCAGGGCCATGGAAACCGGCAGATACAGTGAGCTGTAACAGAGGATTCGTGCTTCACTTATTCCTTGTTTATTGGCTTCGCTCATGACAAGTCCCGGTGTGTCCCCTGACTACTATATAGAATTATCTGTCCTTATTTCGACTGCTTGACCTGTTCCGGTCTCTGGCATACTTTCTGGTCGAAGACAGCGAGAAGCGCGTTGATCAGATACTTGATGCTGTTGCCGTTGTTGTGGTTTTCGCCGACCACTGCCGCACCTTACTAATCTGTTTACAGGGAACCGGATTCCCCGTCTGTTGTGATAGCGGGAGTAACTATCCTGACGGCTGCCGGTGACAGGATTGAAGAAGGCTTTGTGGTTATTGAGTCAGGCGGAATCAAGGAATTCGGCGAAGATGCGTGGGATGCTGACCCTCTGGAAGTGACCAGCCAGGCTGATCTGGTGTATATAGATGGTGAGCCGGTTGTTCGAGTTAATCGACAGCAATCGCTGCGGGAAGGTTTCAGGGCGCTGCCGGGCAGCGGGTTTAATGATTAGTTGCTGAACAGGGACCGTACTGAGTTGATGTTCAGCTTGTTTGCGAGGCGGAGATTTTTCCTTGGATGAAGCGACAGGTCCCTTGCGGGACATTACGATTATAGACTGCACAATGGCTCTGGCCGGGCCATTCGGCACCGGTCTGCTGGCTGACCTGGGTGCCAATGTGATTAAGGTAGAACCTCCCCAGGGGGATATGTCGCGCAGTGGCGCACCTCTCCCTCCGGACTTCGCCAATCCGACAGCAACGGAGCAAGCTGCCGTTAACTATGGTGGTTACTTTGCCTCGATCAATCGAAACAAGCGCAGCATCGTGCTCGACTTCAAGGACGAAGGTGACCGGGAAAGGTTTCTGCAGCTCTGCGAGCAGGCTGACGCGATCGTGGAGAACATGCGCTCTGGCGTGATGGACAAACTGGGGATTGGTTACGAGGTGATAGCCAGCCGTAATCCCAAAATAGTCTACGGCTGTATTCGCGGTTTTGGTGATCCAAGAACGGGTGAGAGTCCCTATGCGGAGTGGCCGGCCTACGATGCAGTGGCCCAGGCGATGGGCGGTCTTGCGCATATTACGGGCCCTGACAGCGAGGGTGGCTATCCGAGCGGCGCCAGCGTGGGTGACATCTTCCCCGGAACCCTGATGGCGCTGGGAGTTGTTTCAGCCGTCCATAACGCCAGGCAGACCGGGCAGGGTCAGTTTATGGATGTAGCGATGTACGATGCGATGCTTGCTTTCTGCGAAACCGTTATCGTCAACTATGGCTACCCTGGACAGCGACAACTGTCAGCCAGGGGCAGGCATCATCCAAACCTTATGCCCTTCGGGCTTTATCCAACCAGCGATGGGTCAATCGCTATCGCCGCTCCAGGCCCGAAACATTGGGAAATCCTCTGCGGCGCGATGGGTAGAGAGGATCTGATCGATGATGAACGAGCCCAGAACACTTATGTCAGACGCAAGAACCAGGTCTTTCTGGAAGCCCAGATAGCTGCCTGGACTTCGTCCAAAACCAAGGCGGAAATCGTGGCGATTCTTGGTGGCAAGGTGCCTTGCGGGCCGGTTAATACTGCCCAGGATATTTACCAGGATCCTCATGTGGCAGTTCGAGAGATGATCACGCGTTTTCAGTTGCCGGGTGACAATCCTGAGGTGGCAATAGTCGGTACACCCTTTAAGTTTACCGAAACGCAAGCGGGGTTTTATCGAATGCCACCCAATCTAGGCGAACACACGGAGGAGATCCTGGATGAATTCAATATTTCCAAGGAGTAATGATCATGAGTGAACGCAGTGAGATCGAGGATGTCATGGCTTCCGCCGTGTTGCGTAGGCGGGGCCAGGGATATCATGACTTTGTGGTAGGCGAGGAGATTCACCATCATTGGGGCAGGACGATTACCGAAGCCGATGCCATCCAGTTTGCCCATTTAACCCTGGCGTACAATCCTCTCTATTTCAATCGGGAATATGCCAAGGAACTTGGACACCCGGATATCGTCGTCTGCCCACAGCTGGTCTTCAATGTGATTCTGGGATTGAGTGTCGAGGTCTGTTCCGAAGGCCTGGGGGGGCCATTCCTGGGCGTTTATGATTTGCAGTACCTGGAGCCCGTTTACCCGGGTGATACCTTGACCGCGAAATCGGTCACCGAGGCCATGCGCGAGTCAGAATCCTCAGAGGGCAGGGGCATCGTGACCTGGTTCAATGAAGGGTATAACCAGCATGGAGCGAAGGTGATTGAGTACCGGCGGTCAAACCTTGCTATCTGGAAGGGGGGAATGGGGTCACCGAAAATCAGGAAGGAGAACGCCGATGGGTAAGCTCGCCAGTCTGACCAGTCCGGACAATTATTTTGAAGACTTCGAGGTGGGCCAGGTGATCCGCCATGCCCGTGGCAAAACCATGACTGAGCTGGAAAACGTCAATATCACTAACATGGTCATGAACACAGCGCAGGGTCATTTCAATGCCGACCAGATGTCGAAGACTCCCTTGGGCAAGATCCTCTGCTATGGTGGTGTCAATTTTTCCCTGGTTCTCGGGCTTGCATCACAGGATACGGTGGAGAATGCCCTCGCGGAACTTGGTCTGGACAACATCCAGCTGAAGGCGATGGTTTTCCATGGCGACACACTTTTGGCCTACTCGAAGGTGCTTAAAAAAACCGAGAGCGACCGGGAGGATGCCGGTATCGTGGTTTTTAAGCACTATGGCGTTAACCAGAACAAGGAACTGGTCGCCGAGATCGAAAGAACAGCACTGATTAAGAAGAAGAGCCATTGGCTCGAACGTTAGGAGATTTGTTGTGACGATGATAAACAAGCACGGACAGCCGCGGAGGCACAGGCGGTGTCAGCTGTCGGTTCCCGCCAGCAACACGCGCATGATTGAGAAAGCCTCCGAAAGTGGCGTTGACCACGTCTTTCTGGATCTTGAAGATGCCTGCGCTCCCAATCAGAAGGTCGGCGCCAGACAGAATGTGATCGACGCGTTGAATGACCTCAACTGGGGTGAAACGGTCAGGTGCGTGCGGATAAACGACACCGGTACTGAATGGTGTCACGATGACATCATTTCAGTCGTCGAAGGGGCCCGGGAAAACCTGGATGTGATCATGTTGACAAAGCCCTATGATGCCTCGGATGTCCAGTTCTGCGACAAGCTGCTGACGCAGCTTGAACTGAAGCTGGGTCTCAAGAAAAAAATCGGCCTGGAACTGTTGATTGAAGAAACGCTTGGTCTGCAGAACGTTGAGGAAATTGCCGCATCGACTCCTCGTCTCGAAGCCATGATATTCGGTATGGGTGACTACTCGGCAAGTCAGGGGCTGGACTTTACGGCCATGTACGGTCCGGATTACAAGTACCCGGGCGATGTGTTTCATTACGCGAAATTTCGCGTCGCTATGGCAGCGCGGGCCCAGGGTATTGATGCGATAGACGGTCCGTTCGCGAATATCGGGAACCTGGAGGCCTACCGGGAGTCATGCCTGCAGGCCAGGGCCCTGGGGATGGTGGGCAAATGGGCGCTGCACCCTACTCAGATTGAGCCAGCACAGGAAGTGTTTACGCCGGACCAGGCGCG
>CAXPUI010000305.1:0-10806 GCA_964220205.1 Candidatus Allofontibacter communis
CCCTACACGACGCTCTTCCGATCTATGTTCTGCTGTGCCGTTAACGGCGCCATCTAATCGGCAGCAACGAACCCTGCCTGAATGGTACCGTCAGCTCAGTGGTTTACGCTCTGGTAGCATAAGCAGCCGTTCACAACCCGTGTTTGCCAGCAACCCATCCACCCTTTCTCGATCAGTTTCATCAAGCTTCGCATACTCGATCCTAAGCCATTGCAGACACTTGGCCTGATAAGGGAAAGGTTCCTGCTGCCAGGGCTTACCTTCAACGGTCAATTCAACTTGTTCCAGCCCCTGGTCTATAGCTGCAGCATTAGCCAGCATGACAGGCACATAAGTACGGCCGACCTCTCGCAACAGATCTTTAAGCGTATCAGGGAAATCCTCGGAACCAACAAAACCATGGTCATCCGGCTCCCAGCCACACTGATCTTCCATCTTCCCGACCCAGGCATGTATTCTAGGAAACTGGCTCGCGGTCAGTTTTGCCGGGGTTGGATCGAAATGAGCGAGCTGGGTCAGTTGACCAAAACAGGCAAAGTCAGAGGAACCGGGGCGCTGCCCCATCAGAAAGGGGTGCTGTTTCAAATGTTCATTCAGGCAGCCGAGCAAGCGCAGATAGCTTTCCTCAATGACCGGCGCAGTTGTATCGTTTGAACCCACGACATAAAGCCTGGATATTTGCCGCCCGGAAAAGAGTTCTTTCATTTCAGCCATCAATTCATCGGGCTCATCAACCCCCCCGTAGTGAGGCAACACCGAACCCGCCATGTCAATGTCATCGTCGTAGTACCAGCGATAGTGAAACATGGCTTTGGTCAGCCACTCATCACCATAGTCCTCCAGGAGATAGTCGATAAACGCAATAGCAGGGTCAGACGGAATCACCGAGCGACCAGGATATTCATCCTCGAGGCGCCGAATAATCGGCGTGCTGTCAACCTCTGCAGTCAACTCACCATTATCTCCAGGAAAATAGAAGACCGGTATCAGCCCGACCTTGGGTTTAGGCAGATCATCACTTTCACTCTGCAGCTATCGATAGGGAATCCGACGATAACGCAGCAGCGCCAGCATCTTGCGAGTATAGGGCGAGCCCGGAGAACCACGGACAGGAAGCAGGTCGTTAGTCAAATGCATAACCCTCTTGTTGAATGAAATGGGTAGTAAGCGTTATACCAGATATCGGCGGGATGCCCGAATTTTGTCACTCGCCCACCAAATCAGCGTCGTCTGACAGCCATGTCCTCTCAGGGACATTACTCCAGAAGAGCCTCGCCTCGTATAGCTGACAGCAGCGACGCTTCGGTTTGTGGGCCCACCAAGACATGCTGAAGTACCCCGCCTGGGTCAATGATCAGCGTTGTCGGCAGCACTTCCGGTTTTTCGATACCGAAATCGGTATGAGGATCGCGCGCAAATACGGGGAAAGTTATCTCAAGCTCATTAATCTGCTGAGCCATCGTCTCAGCATCAGGGAAATCATAATTTACGCCGAAGACCATGATGTCATCATGGTTGTCTCCCAACGCCGCCAACTCCGGTATCTCCTTTATGCAGGGGGCACACCAGACCGCCCAGTAATTGATAACCACGGTATTACCCTGCATCTCAGCAAAACGATAACCCTCACCTGTCGTGTCATAGATGTCAGGTTGGCTGCAGGCGCCGATCGTCAACAACAGCGAGAGTAAAACAAACTGTCTAATCATAATTTTCCCTTAGACCTTTCCCTCAAATAAGGATTCAATGTCATGATTCAGTGCCTGTTGCCCGCCGTTGAAAGCCTCTGACAACCGCTGGTCCAGCTCCATCTGCCAGTTACCGGTTGCACGCAAGAAGCCCATCGGGAGAGGCCAGGGCAAGCGCCGATAGAGATCCCACACCTTGATTTCGCTGAGATCGCGAGACAGAACCAGGCCACCTTTGTCCACCTGCCTGACTATCCCCATCGCCAGCAGGAGACTTTTGTACTCATGCCACTGCTGCATATCAACTCGCTGACTCAGTTTCGCAATTCTTCGCTCTGACACCACATCGCCACTCTGATGGCACCGGTAGAATTCCTCCAGGACGAGCAGCAATTGCAACAACGGTGGTTCTATCGAGTCGCTTTTTTCAGACTCGTAGAGCGCTATACCCTTAGTAAACTCTGCACCAAACAACACAATTGTCCATGCCAGGTAGACCCAGATAAGGAACAGCGGGACCGCTGCGAAAGTTCCGTAAATGACCTCGAAGTCAGTCAGGGACATCACCGAACCAAAAAGCTGTTTGCTCGCCTCAAACAGGACTGCTACCAGTACCCCCCCGGCAAAGGCGTGACGCAGGGGCACAAAACAATTGGGTACCGCCACATAAACCAGTGTGAAAAAAACGATACTCATCAATAAAGGCAGTAAAGGCAGAAGCCCCACCATGTCGCTGACGTCAGACAGGAACGGTAAAGAAAGCAGGTAGGTGGTGGACACAATCGACACCAGCAAAAAAACAGGTCCAAGGGTTAGTATCGCCCAGTACATCAGGATACGTTGGAAACCTTCTCTTGGTTCACGGACCTGCCAGATCTCATTGAGAGCCCTCTCAATGGTAAACATCATGAGGAACGCGGTGATGGTGACAACGATAAGACTCGGGACACTTAACTGCCTGGCCTGATCTGAAAACTCGGTCAGATACCGCTCCATCATGGCAACACTTTCCGGCAGTAAGTTTGCAAACAGGAAGTTCTGTAACATATCTCCCATATTCTCAAGCGCTTCAAATGCGGCCAGCAAGGTGTACGTAATGGTTAACAGAGGCACCACGGCAAACAATGTCTGGTAGGTCAGCGCTGCCGCAGTTGTCTGGCAACTATCGTCACTGTAGTTGCGTGCCAGCAACTTGAGGAATATCCACATAGCTTGCAGTCTCTCGATCAGCATGTTGGTATCATGCCCCGTCTGAATTGAAACAGAGTGGACTATGACTTCAGTCACCCTTTATCACAACCCCCGCTGCTCCAAATCGAGACAGACCAGGACTCTGCTCGAAGAACATGATGTCGATTTCACGATCATCGAATACCTGGAGACTCCGCCGAGCGCGGATCAGATCAGAATACTGGCGAAGCTTCTCGACGTGCAGGTTCGGAACATCACCCGTACCGGAGAGTCAGAGTACGAGATACAGCAGCTTGCGGGCGCAGATAACGACCAACTGGCGGAGGCCATCGCGAAGACACCCATTCTTCTTCAGAGACCCATTGTCGTTAAGGGCAATCAAGCCAGAGTTGGCCGTCCACCAGAAGCGGTTCTGGAATTACTGGATTAACACAGATCGAATAAGGGGTAATCTGCCCTGACGGACTGTTTAATGAACGATTTTCTGTCGTTCCTCGAACTGCGGAACAAATTCCGGTTCAAAGTCGGCAGGTTCCATGCCCGATTCGTCAGAGACTTTCACCTCATAACGTCGAGTGGCAACTTCACCATCGAGAACGTGAGGCAATTCCTGCAGGAACGCTTCCATGTGATCAGTTTCAAAGTGCCCCTGCAACGCATCAACAGATTCCCATTCCTGGAACAGGAGCAGCCTGTTGGGATCGGACAAACCAACATAGAATTCATAGCTGATACAGCCTTCTTCCGCACGACTGGCCGCAGCCATATGACGCATCAATTCAAGCGCATCATCGCGTACGTCCGCTTTTATGGGAAAGGTTCCGTGGACTATGATCATCAGAATAAGACTTGCTGGTTTATTTCGTTGCTGATCATCAGTATAGCCTTATTACAGGCCAGACGCACTGTATCAACGACGAAAGGTTAGTCGCTGCCAATTCGCCCAATACCTGACTGTCGAAAAGCTTCAGCAATCTCATCCAGGATGACAGGGTCATCGATAGTCGCTGGTGTCTGATAGGGTTTGTTATCAACAATTTTGCGTATGACCTGGCGCAGGATCTTACCGGAACGGGTCTTCGGCAACCTGGAAACGATAACAACCTGCTTAAAGTTCGCAAAGGCACCTACATCCTTTCGAACCATACCAACAAGGTCAGCCGTCAACGCTTCAATCTCAATATTGACACCATCTTTCACTATGACGAGTCCCGCGGGCACCTGGCCTTTATCCAGATCTTCGATGGCAACGACAGCGCACTCGGCGACTGCAGGATGAGCGGCAACCACCTCCTCCATTCGCCCGGTTGACAATCGATGTCCGGCAACATTCATGACGTCATCGGTACGGCCCATGATAAAAAGGTACCCATCTGAGTCGATATAGCCCTCATCACCGGTGTTGTAGTAACCCTTGTAACTGCTCATGTAGGAATCCAGGAACCGCTGATGGTCGCCCCACACCGTAGGCAGGCAACCAGGAGGCAGAGGCAGCTTCACCGCAACATCACCCTGCTCGTCAGAACCAAGCGGCTCACCCGATTCAGAAAGGATTTGCACATCAAAGCCAGGAATTGGTTTGCAGACTGAACCCGCCTTGGTAGGAAAGGCTTCGATACCCAGCGGGTCTCCAGCAATCGGCCAGCCCGTCTCCGTCTGCCACCAATGATCGATGACTGGCACGCCTAGAATGTCGACCAGCCATTCATACGTACTGGGATCCGTCCTTTCGCCCGCCACGAACTGCGTCCGGAGTGAACTGATATCGTATTGACTGAGCAGTTCCGCTTCCGGATCTTCTTTTCGAATAGCGCGAAATGCGGTCGGAGCTGTGAAGAACACATTGACCTTGTGGTCAGCAATGACCCGCCAGAAGGTTCCAGCATCCGGCGTTCTAACTGGCTTACCCTCGAACAAGATCGTTGTGCAACCGGCAAGCAATGGTGCGTAGACGATATAGGAATGTCCCACAACCCAACCCACGTCGGAGGCTGCCCAAAACACCTCACCAGCCTCGATATTGTAGACATGCTTCATGCTGTAAGTCAGCGCTACCGCATGACCACCATTATCTCTCACAACACCTTTTGGCTTGCCCGTGGTGCCTGAGGTATAGAGGATGTAGAGCGGATCCGTCGAGTTGACCACGACAACATCCGCCGGGGATGCCTGTGCCAGCAGCGACTGCCACTCTCTGTCACAGGGCTGGTCCAGAGCCGCGATCGCCTGCTCACGCTGCCACACCACGCAATGTTCAACATCGTGGTCTGCTAACCTGATCGCCTCATCAATCAGCGGCTTGTACTCGATGACATTAGCGAACTCGATACCACAGGATGCCGCGAGGATAACTTTTGGAGTCGCGTCATCAATTCGGGTGGCGAGTTCCTTTGCAGCGAACCCACCAAAAACAACCGAGTGGATCGCCCCGATACGTGCGCACGCCAGCATCGCGAAAGCCGCTTGAGGGATCATCGGCATATAGATGATCACTCGATCACCTTTGGTAATGCCGAGTTCCGAAAGCATACCCGCCAGTCTCGCGACTTCATCGCGCAATTCCAGAAAGGAATATCTAGCCAGGGTGCCGGTCGCAGGTGAGTCATAAATCAGCGCACATTGTTCACCACGCCCCTGTTCAATGTGATGATCAACAGCCAGATAACAGGAATTCAGTTCACCATCGGCAAACCAGATATCATTATTGTGGTCGTCTTTCGAGAGACTCAGGGAAGGCTTTTTGAACCATGCGATAGCATCGGCCTGGTGTGCCCAGTAGGATCCCGGGTCTTCGAGCGACCGGGTGTACTCTGTCTGATAATCAGTCACTATCAATTCCGATTAAGAAGCTGGGCGGGTTACTTTTCTCGTTTGCGTTTTCTTTTCAGCGCATCGAGTTGAGCCCTCGTTGGCTGAGACCTCAGCAACTTTCTATAGAGAGCTGATTGTCTCGATATTTTCTTGTGGTGGGCATAAAAGGCTACGGCCTTTTCCCATGCCCCCTTCAAACCATGCAGATTAATCGAAACCGTCGTATTCACTATTTTGTCGAGCTTGTTCGACATGATGCCAATCTGGAAAACCGGTGTTCGCGTACCGCTTTTTTCGGTCTTCATCCGAAAGAGAATACCCCTCACCTTCCCTTTCTTATCAAAGATTGACGCCTGCTCAGTGGCAATCTTTGCTTTGGACTGCTGTCTTGCAAGCGATGCGTCCCTCTTTTCCGCTTTGGCCTTAATCTTGGCGCGCTCATTGCCACGGAGTCGCTTACCATTCTTCTTCAGCGAGAAGTATTCCTGGAAAGTTTCTCCTGCGATCTGTCGTCTGACTCGAAAGCCAAAAAATCGCGTTGTGTCCAGCAACTCAACACTCATTTCTATATCCGCTCTATATCCGCTCTATATCGGCTTTACATCCGCTTTCTATGGGCTCTATATCCGCATCTGTCCCAGAGGGCGTTCACCTTCGTTTGTCATATTGCCGCTGAGGCAGCCCTGATCAACCCATGGCAGGCATATCTGCATGATGCTCGAGCAGGAATAAAACTATAACGCAATTCGAATCTTCGAGAACAGGGCTAACCCTGTTTCAACCGCTCAAAAAGTTAACGCTGAACGACCGCCCCGCTCGCCAGCAGACTTTCTATATCAGTCTCGTTATAACCAGCTTCCAGCAGTACCTGCCTGCTATCTTCGCCAGGCGCCCGAGAACCCCTGGGGGTATCGGCCTCCGTACGCGAAAATCGGGGGGCTGGTGCCGGCTGAACAATGCCATCTATTTCCAGGAATGCATTCCTCGCTGCGTTGTGAGGATGATCACTGACCTCATCAAGGGAGAGCACAGGGGCAAAACAGACATCCGTGCCCTCCATGACAGCGCACCATTCGTCTCTCGTCCTCGTCTTGAAAACCGCAGCCAGATCAGCCTTGAGTTCACCCCACCTTGCCTGATCCATCTGTGCAGCATATTTGTCCTGGTCAAGCCCGGCTTTCTCCAGCAGCAGCGCATAGAACTGCGGCTCAATTGAACCTATGGAAACATATTTCCCATCAGCGGTTTCATAGGTCCCGTAAAAGTGCGCACCACCATCAAGCAAATTAGTGCCACGCTCCGTTTTGAACATGCCGTTACCGTGCATGGTGAAGAACATACCCATGAGCACGGCCGCGCCGTCCACCATGGCTGTATCAACAACCTGGCCTCGACCCGATTTCTGGGTTTCCAGCATCGCACAGACCAGGCCAAAAGCCAGCACCATCCCGCCGCCACCGAAATCGCCTACCAGGTTGAGTGGCGGTACCGGCTTACCGCCAGCCTCCCCGATAGCATGCAATGCACCGACCAGAGAAATGTAGTTAATATCATGTCCCGCTGCTTGAGCCATGGGACCGTCCTGCCCCCAGCCGGTCATGCGGCCGTAGACAAGCTTTTCATTCCTTGCCAGGCATTCGTCCGGGCCCAGGCCCAGGCGCTCAGTTACACCCGGACGAAAGCCCTCAAACAATGCATCAGAAGATTCACAGAGCCTCAATACCGCCTCGCGACCGGCATCGCTTTTCAAGTCAATCGCAATCGATTTTCGTCCCCGGGTCAGCACGTCGGTGCCAGCACCACCACCGGGTCTGTCAACCCTGATAACCTCCGCGCCCATGTCTGATAGCAACATGCCGCAAAAAGGCCCGGGCCCAATGCCCGCCAGTTCTATGATCTTTGTGCCAGATAAAGGTCCCACGAGTTCAGACTCCTGATAAAACGGAGCGATATTTAGTCACATTCACTCCTGCAGGGCAAATAGATGCAGTATCATTGGCGATCAGCATTAAGAATCCCGAGCGGCAGTCCATGGAACTCCTGGAACATATTGAAATCAACCCTACCGTAGAAGCAAAATCCGCTGTCATCTGGCTACATGGTCTCGGTGCCGATGGACACGACTTTGAACCCATCGTTCCTGAGCTGAATTTACCAGAAGACTCCAGCATTCGATTTATCTTCCCACATGCTCCAGTGCGATCGGTAACTATCAATGACGGTGCAGAGATGCGCGCCTGGTATGACTTTGCGCCCCACTCGGAAACAGCTGGAACCAGCGATATCGCTGAGTCTACCAAGCAGCTTGAACAGTTTATCCATCGGGAAATCGAACGCGGCATCCCTTCGCAGAATATCCTGCTGGCAGGTTTCTCTCAGGGCGGGGTTATTGCTCTCCATACCGGCACACGGTTCGATCAGCGTCTCGCGGGAATCCTGGCCCTGTCCACCTATCTGCATGACTTCGCAGCAACCCAGGCTGAGATGAACGACGCCAACCTGGCCATTCCAATCATGCTCGCTCATGGCACCCAGGACCCGATGATTCCTGTCATGCGGGCGGCAACGTCCAGGGAAAACCTGATTAGACTGGGGTACGATGTTCGCTGGTTCGATTACCCGATGGGCCACCATGTCTGCCTCGAAGAAATTCAGCAAATCGCCGACTTTTTCACCGAAACCCTGCCAAGATGACATCAATCGAGCTGGGCATTGCCAGCTCTAATGACTGGCTGGACTGTGTTCTGGAGAACTTTGACGAATTTCTGATCGATCACGCAGCCAACGAGCGAAAGGCGTCAGCTATGGCCATGTCGCTAGTCGCGCACTATCCGGACAGACAGGAATTAGTCACCAGTATGATTGACCTGGCACTGGAGGAACTGAATCACTTCCGCCAGGTCATGCGGCTGCTCGAGGAACGCAGCCTGATCATGACATCCGACGAGAAAGATCCTTACGTGAACCAGATGCGTGACCACGTCCGGAAGGGAGCACAGGAGTACTTCCTTGACCGCCTGCTTTCCGCTGCCGTGATCGAGGCCAGGGGCGAAGAAAGATTCCGCTTGATCGGTGAATCGCTCGCAGATACTAAACTGAAAACCTTCTACGCAACCCTGGCTAACGCCGAGCAGGGCCACCATCTACTGTTTACCAGGCTGGCAAATCATTACTTTGATCAAACTATCGTCGCTAACCGGCTGTCCGAGTGGCTGGCTATCGAGCAGATCATCATTCAGCAACTGCCTGTTCGCAGCAGACTGCATTAGCCATGGCCGTTTCGGTCATAGAAAAATATCTCAGCAGGTACAGCGAACCGGAAACACAGGACCTGAGCCTCCCTGGCAACTATGAACACTGCCTGGTGATACCGGCAACCCAGGAATCGGCCGACTCCTTGCGGAGCGTCTGGCAGGACATACCCTCTTCAACCTCACTGCTCGTCATTGTCGTCATTAATGCCAAAGATCACGAGAACCAGTCGGAAGCAGCTTTGTTGAACAACCTGCTGGCGTCAGGGCCTTCAGTATCGCTCAAACCAGGCATGTTCCTGGTCTCACAAGCCACCGGTCCTGATCTGCTGCTCATTGATCGCTACTCTGAGAATCGACTCATTGATTCTCGTCAGGGTGTAGGACTGGCAAGAAAAATCGGCGCAGACATCGCCCTCAAACTGTGGCAGACGGGCTATCTGGCTTCACCCTGGCTCCGCAACACCGACGCAGACGCCATACTGCCTGCAAACTACTTCACCCACGGCCATGCTGATGCAACAGCCCTCCTTTATCCCTTCCGCCATGTGCCCGCTATAACAACAGAAACCGCCACGGCAGATCAGATTGCAACCTCTCTTTATGACCTGTCACTACTCTACTACCCCGCTGGATTATCCCGCGCAGGCTCCCCGTACGCTTTTCCTACGATCGGTTCAACTCTGTGCTGCAGGCTGGAAGCCTATGCTCAAGTTCGTGGTTTCCCCAGGCGTAATGCCGCTGAAGACTTTTACCTGCTCAACAAGCTGAGGAAGGTCGGGGCCGTTCTGGCTATCGACTGTCCTCCCATCACCCTTTCTGGTCGACGTTCCACCCGCGTCCCCGTTGGTACCGGTCAGGCAATTGCCAGCATCGCTGAGTTGCCCCATGCCTTACAGGACTACCAGTTTGAGCATCCCCAGTGTTTTGAAAAACTGCGGGAATTGCTCCTGCATCTAGAGGAATTCTCCAGGAACGCCGACCCGACAATCTTCCAGCGCGATCGGACATTAAAGGAGTACAGTGAAGTCTCAGGACTTGACGTCCATATTCAAAAACTCGCAAAAGAACAGTCGCGACCGGCTGTCAGGCAAAAATCCCTGATGGACTGGTTTGATGCCCTGCGGACACGTCAATTTATACATCATGTACGCGACCGGCAGTACGGTACATTACCGCTGCTTGATCTGGCCCGCCACTTCAACGCGGGAAAAGCTCCCAACAAGTCGATTCAGCTCCTGCGGAGGCAATGCGCGCGCGTGATTTATCAATGACAACCCTGGAAAAACCTCAGGTTTATAGCGCCTGTTAGTGATAGAATCCACGCCCGCAAAGGGACGGGACAATGCATCGCGTATTTATTGACGGACAGGCCGGTACGACGGGGCTGCAGATTCACGAGCGACTACTGGCGCGACCAGATATCGAACTGCTCGAAATCGACCCTGCGGAGAGAAAGAACCCGGCCGCCAAAAATGACATCATCAACAGGGCAGATGTTGTCATCTTATGTCTGCCAGATGATGCCGCCCGGGAAACCGTCGCCAACGCACAGCAACAGGATGTCCGTTTTATTGACGCGAGTACAGCACACCGAACCCATGATGACTGGGCCTACGGTCTGCCCGAACTGAACAGCGAGCAACGAGAACTGATCGCGTCAGCAAGACAGGTTACCAACCCTGGCTGCTATCCGACAGGGTTCCTGATTGCCCTGCGACCTCTCGTTGAAAACGGTCTGGTCAGAAAGGAATCCCTGCTGACAATCAACGCCATATCCGGTTACAGCGGCGGCGGCAGGCAACTCATCGAACGCTACGATGCCCGACTGGCCATGCACCCGGATAAGCTGTGGCACGTGCGAC
>CAXPUI010000306.1:0-4056 GCA_964220205.1 Candidatus Allofontibacter communis
ACGTAATCTAACTCTGCACACTGAGGATCTCAATAATGACCGAAATTAAGCGCCGCTCACTTCTCCAGTCCTTCTCTGCCCTGGCCGTTGGTTCAGCTGCATTGATGAAAACCCGTAGTCTCCAGGCAGCGAAGGACGAGGTTAACCAGTCTGTCACTGGTTGGCCCGACATGCAGTACCAGGTACTGGGGAAAACCGGCTTCAGGGGTAGCCGACTGGTTTTCGGTTGCGGTGCTGCGTTATCTGCCGGACAGGCCAACGACCTGCTGGAACCGGCACTGGAGTCCGGCATTAATGTTTTCGATGTCGGTTATCGTAATTACTACAAGGATGCCGAAGAAAATCTTGCGCCTTTCCTCAAGAAACATGATGACAAGATCTTCACCATCTCAAAAGCCAACCCCGAGGTAGATCTCGAGTGGGACGAGGAAGTCGACACGGCAACAGCCCGTCAGGCAGCCAGGAACTGGTCCGCTTTCCTCGACCAGAGTCTCAGGGAACTCGGCGTCGAACACCTGGACGCTTACTACGTCATGGCCGGCAATAACGTCTCCCTGATCAAGAATGACGAAATGTATGAAGCATTTCTGACAGCCAAGCAGGCCGGCAAGGTGGATCATTGGGGGGTCTCTACTCACCAGAATGCAGAAAAACTCCTGCTCGCCATGGCTGAAACCGAACGCTACGCGCTGGCGCAGATCGCGATCACGCCGGCTGGCTGGTATGACTGGATAGACAAGGGCATCGTCGACGACGGCAAAGCCATGACCGATCTGCAGGACGTGCTGAACACAGCACGCGCCGCCGGCATTGGGCTGATAGGTATGAAAGCCGGCAGATACCTCGCCGGGCGACGATTCCTGGGCTGGGGGAACCCCGATGCTTTTGATCAGTACTATGACGAAGACCTGTTGAAGGCTCGTATCACTTCGTTTCAACGGAGTTATGCCTATGTTCTGGCACACGGGCTGGACGCCGTCAATGCTGATATGCAGTCCTGGCAACACCTGCGGGAAAATCACTATGCCACGACCCAGGTAACCCGGAAATACTTTGCCTGAGTCTCCAGGGTAACCTGTCGCTCAGTCGGAAACCGCTGATCCGTATTCGTTCCGTCCGAAGAGAAACTCCCTGGCTTCGTTTCTGGCCAGGTTGATATCCTGCGCTTTGATTTTGTCGGTATTGCCAACCTCCTCCGGCACGTAGAAATGAATCTGACTGCTATCCTCGTAGGCAGCCCAGACGGCCTCCGCTATCGCACGAGCGGGCATCACACGATAGGGTCCAGTCTTTGGCAAAGCATCCAGCATAGACGGATGAAAAGGCCGCCCCCGCGCGGTCTCGCGGCGCAGCATTGGCGTGTCTATACACCCCGGCAACACATCCGCGGTACGTATACCGAATCTTTCGAACTCAAGCGACAACGCTTCAGTCAGTCCCTTGACAGCAAATTTCGACGCAGAGTAAACCGCCCGGCGCGCATGTCCGTAGGTGGCGACCGACGATGACGTACTGACACACAAAGCGTTATCAGTGACCTGCAGTAATCGTAACGCTGCTCTTATGCCGTAAATAACACCCAGCACATTGACGTTAACAGTCTGCTCCAGCACTGACACATCCATCTCGTCAAACCAGCCTCCCGGTGCAATGCCTGCATTATTGAACAGCACATCCATGCGCCCACCGGAGCGTTCTGCAAACTTGTCGATCGCCGGCCCGAAGTCAGCTTCCCGGGTCACGTCCAGACACCCGGTAACGAGCGTATCAGGTTCGAACTCTCCCGATACTTCTTCAAGCTGTTGTTCGTTGTTATCAAACAAACCCACTAACCAGCCTTGTTCCGCAAAAAACCGGCCAGTTTCGAGGCCCATACCGCTGGCACCCCCCGTGATAAATATTGCTCGTCTGTCTGTCATGGCGCCCCACTGCTAAACTTGTACTATCAATGTGAAAGACATAACACTATGACCGCAGACAACCTGTCAAATAAAGACATCCGCGACATCCTGGATGGCTGCCAGACCATCGCAATGGTCGGGCTCTCTGCTAACTGGTACAGGCCCAGTTACTTTGCCGCCAAGTACCTGCTCGACAGGGGCTACAAGGTGATCCCGGTCAACCCGAACTACGACGAAATACTGGGCCAGACCTGCTACCCGGACCTGGCCTCGATCGATGAAGCGATCGATATCGTAGACCTCTTCCAACGTGCTGACGCCATCCCGCAGTACATTGACGCAAGCGCCGCTCATGGGGCCAGGGTCTTCTGGATGCAACTCGGTATTGTCAATGAATCAGCAGCTTCCGAGGCTAGAGACTGCGGCATGACAGTGGTAATGGATCGATGTATCAAAATCGAATACGCCCGTTTAATGGGCGGGCTTAACTGGGCAGGGGTCAATACCGGCGTCATATCGGCAAAACGGCCAAGGAGGGTGATCTAGGATGACTGATCACGAATATGATTTCGATACGCTCTGCCTGCACGCAGGCCAGGTTCCCGATCCAGCGACCGGATCACGAGCCGCACCAATCTATCAGACGGCAGCCTACGTCTTCGACGATACAGATCATGCAGCCAGCCTCTTTAATGCCCAAACCTTCGGCAACATATACTCCCGCCTGAGCAATCCGACCACCGCGATGTTCGAGGAACGAATGGCCGCTCTGGAAGGTGGCAGGGCGGCACTGGCTGTGGCGTCAGGGCTTGCAGCACAAATGACAGCATTGCTGACCCTGCTGTCGGCCGGCGACCATCTGGTCTCTGCGAGTACGCTTTACGGCGGCACTTACTCCCAGTTCGATGTCAATTTCAGGAGGATGGGTATCGAGACCACCTTCGTGGACCCTGACCATCCCGAAAATTTTACCGCTGCAATTCAAGACAACACTCGCTGTATCTTCATCGAGACGATCGGCAACCCTTCAAACAACCTCATTGATATTCAGGCCGTCGCTGATATCGCCCACCAACATGATATTCCATTAATGGTCGATAACACTTTCGCCTCGCCCTATCTCTGCAGGCCATTTGAACACGGTGCCGATATCGTGGTGCATTCCGCTACCAAATTTATCGGAGGCCACGGCACATCGATCGGTGGTGTGATCGTGGAATCCGGCAAATTTCCCTGGGACAACGGGAAGTTCCCGGACATGATCGAACCTTCAAAGGGTTACCATGGCATACGGTTCTATGAGACGTTCGGTGACTTCGGCTACATCACGAAATGTCGGCTGGAGACCCTGCGAACACTGGGTCCCAGCCTGTCTCCCTTTAATGCTTTCCTGTTTTTGCAGGGCCTGGAGACGCTGCACCTCCGCATGGCCCGGCATGTTGAAAACGCCCTGCGCGTCGCTGAACACCTGAACGACCATGCCGCTGTCAGCTGGGTGAAATATGCTGGACTGAAAGACAATCCTTACCATGCCCTGGCGAATCGCTATCTACCGAAGGGGGCCGGCTCGATTCTGACGTTCGGCGTAAAAGGAGGTCAGGACGCCGGGGTTAAATTCATCGAAAACGCAGAGTTCATGAGCCACCTCGCCAACGTCGGCGATGCGAAGACCCTGATCATCCATCCAGCCTCAACAACCCACCGCCAGCTTGATGAGGAAGAGCAGATCTCCGCAGGTGTCACGCCGGACATGATCCGTATCTCTGTAGGCCTGGAATCCATTGAGGACATCCTTTGGGATATCGACAATGCACTCAACGCATCCCAGGCATGAGGCTTTCGAAAACTTTCCAGTTGGATTTAATCGCCCGCCCGCTATACTGCACTGCAACATAAATCTCATAAGCGACCCTGAGCAGTGCTAGCAACATCCAAGACCAGCGAGTTATTCCGACTGGAGAAAGCCATGACCAGGGCAGGCAGTTTCGACGAGTGGCGAGATTTTGCCCTCCAGCACGACGAGCTGTCAGGCATGGAAGCCTGGAAGCGCCAGGAAAAATCAGATCTCTACGATTACGCAAATATTCGCGATCGTCTTACACAGTTGCGAGATTTCAATTCCCGAGAAGACTTCTCAGGCCTGTTGTTCGCCCTG
>CAXPUI010000307.1:0-4172 GCA_964220205.1 Candidatus Allofontibacter communis
CCTATCCGGACATGTCGATTGACGAGGTGGTCGCTTTCAGGACGTACGATTCAGATTTGTTCGGATCAGGTAAGCCCTTCTGGACACCTCACTCTTCCTACCGTAATCCTGACGTTGCGCTTGGACAACCAGCCCGCTACAGCATAGAACTGCGCGCCACCTGCCTCTGGAAATAGGGAACGAGTTAAACAAGCACGTTTGTCTCCGATCCCGGAGCGGTGGTTTTACCCAGCCCCCTTTTGTCAGGATGATGTAAAACCGAGTCGAAAAGCCTGTTCGTCAACGCTGCGCTTGTTCCACAACCATCCAAAAATGCCGAGAATTACACTCGTCGCCGCGGCGGCGAGGAAGATGCCCGTGTAACCCCAGAGAGCATCGCCGATCACCGTGAGCGGAATACCGATGATGATGCCGCGCAGTAGCGAAAGAATCAGTGCCGGACGTGGCAGGCCGCGTGCGTTAAACGATGAGTTTGCAACCTGCATCATCCCCATAAACCCGATGCTGAGAGGAATGATCAGGAAAAACGTTTCTGCGGTTTCGATAACCTGGGGATTGTTGTCGATCAGGCTCACAAGGTACCCGCCAAAAGTGATCATGAAGAGGAACGTGATCACGCCCCAGGTCAGGCAGAATGAATGGCACAGGAACAAGGCTCGTTTGACGCGCTCGTACTGTCGGGCGCCCCAGTTCTGGCCGATGAAGGGCTCAGCGGAAGACGAACACGACCATAGGATCATATGGGCAATGGTTTCGACCCGCGATGCCACGTTGTAGGCCGCGACAACTTCGTGACCATGGTTCGCAAGCAATCGGGTCGTAACGAGCATCGATACTGGCATGACAAGGCCGCTCGCGATGGCAGGACCGCCCACATGCATGATCGACCACCAGGATTTGAATATGCCCCGCAATTGCAGCTTCATCAGCGAGGCTTTGTACAGCAGCACGAGATACAAGGCGACGCTGACCACCCGAGAGATAACATAAGCGAGTGCGGCACCTGCGATACCGAGTTCCGGGACACCTAACAGTCCAAAGATCAGCAAAGGCCCAAGCGCGATTTGCACCACAGAGCCAAAGGCCATGATGATCCCGGGACTTGCTGCTGAACCGGTCGCCCTCAGCAGGGTTGAGCCAACAATGGACAGCAGAAAGAACGGCACGCCCACCATGTAGTACTCCAGGTACTCGACGGTCAGATCCAAAACGAGGTCTTTGGCGCCAAGCGCCGCGACAATCGGTTCTGCGAAAATGAATCCGTTAACCGCAAGCACGACACCAACAACAATTGCGAGGATCTGTGCATGCATGACGAGCAGACTTGCCAGGCCGCGCTCTCCTGCACCCATGGCACGCGCGATCACCGACGAAGCCCCACTGCCAATACCACCGGCAAATGCAAACAGCGTTATCGTCAGCGGAAAGGCAAACCCCATGGCAGCCAGGGCCTCTGTTCCAAGCATACCGAGGTAAACTGCTTCCGCCAGTTGGGCGACGTTCATGGTTAGGGTGCCGAGAGTCATGAAAGACCCCAGGCGAATCAGGTGCGTGCCGACTTCGCCTTCGGTAAAACCGCCATTACGACTTGATTTGCTGGTCGCGCCACTCACGCTGATTAGTTGTCCGGCGGGGGTTCGTTAAACATGGAGGTACGTCCACCGTCGACCACAAGATCGTGACTGTTCACAAAGCGGCCATCGTCACTTGCCAGATACAGGGCTGCGGTTGCGATGTCATGGGCAAGGCCAGCACTTTGCAGCGGCACCGCTTTCGCGAGATTAACTTTCAGTTTGTCCATGGTCTTCGCATTGTGTTCGTCCGTCATTGTGTTAGCCCGCTGTGAGCCTCCATAGAAAATGGGGGTGGCAATTGCCCCGGGGGAAATCACGTTTACCCTTATGTTCTTGGGGCCGAGTCTGGTGCCGGTCAGTTTGCTGTAGTGGGTAACCGCTGCCTTGGCTGCTGAGTACAAAAGGCCACCCTGGTTATCTCGGATCGCTGCAACGCTGGAGTTGTTAATAATGGAGCCGCCACCGCGTTTTTCCATATGCGGTATGGCGTGTTTCATGCCGAGTGCCACGCTGGAAAACAGCAACTGCATGGCGTAGTGAATGGTGTCTTCGTCAATATCGTCCAGTTCACCCGGCGTAGGTCCACCAGCGTTGTTGAACAGAATATCAAGTCCGCCGAATGTCTCCACTGTGAAATCAATGGCTTTCTTGATATCAGCTTCGTTCATGACATCAGCTTCCACGTACCGGACGTTCTCGCCGAGTGCTGATGCAAGATTGTTGCCTTTTTCGACTGACCGACCAGCGATAACAACCTTCGCGCCTTCTTCGCTGAACAGGCTTGCGGTTGCCTCGCCGATGCCACTGGTGCCGCCTGTGATCAGCGCAATTTTGTTTTCAAGTCGAAGAGCCATGGTGAATCCTGTGCGAGGTGAGCAGGTCAAAATAACATTCGCCGTGATGATCAACAATTACATTCAAAGGGTTGTTTTGGCCGCATCATCTCAATATGTTTTGCTCACTTTTTTGGGGTGTGAGAGACATTTTTTGCTCATCGCTAACCCAGTAAGGCTGGGAGATGGCAAAGAAGAAAGAAGAAATAACAAAAACAAAGGGGGTGGGCTGTCTGCACTAATCGGACATCATCGTCAGCGCAGTTGCATCGTGCCGACCGGTGCGATGCGCCACTTCAGTTGCCGACAGGTGCAACTCTCGTTCGTTCGTGGATTTACTCTGGCACTTTACTCTGACCCCATTATTTCCTATGAACCCGAAATATGGCGTAAAGTGGCGGGTAGCTGCCGAAAGACAGCAGGGCGATCTAAGAGACTAACTTGTTGAGGAGAACCGAGTATGGCGCACACAGGCCGATGTCTATGTGGTGAAATAAGCTACGAATTCGAAAATACACCTGCCCAAATGGGCGTGTGTCATTGCAAAAACTGCCAGCGGCAGGCTGGTTCGGCGTTTTCCACGCTTGCCGTAGTGCCGATGGCTGAATTGAGCATTTCTGGCGAACCTAATCTTTATACCGATTCAGATACTTCCAGCGGCAATCCTGTCGAACGATATTTTTGTGGTAACTGTGGTTCACCGATTTACTCGGCAGTCCCGAGCATGGAGGGGATTGCTATCCTGAAGACAGGCAGCCTGGATGATACGTCTGACTTCAAGCCGATGTTCCACGCTTGGTGTGATTCCAAGCAGGGCTGGGTTGAACTCGATGATGAGGTGCCGCAAGCCGCCAATTGATGGTCTCACGGGTATTTGGCCAGAAGCATCGCTGGCGACGATGGTGTGAAATCTGCTGGGGGTTGTCAGATGCAAGACTGCCAAGACTGAAAAAGGAGAAAGACAATGGAACAAATGATAAAAGCCAATGGCATCGATATCTGCACCGAAGCCTTCGGCGATCCTGCGGGTGAACCGCTTTTGCTCATCATGGGAGCCTCGGCGCAGATGCTTTACTGGCCAGAAGCATTCTGCAGGCGTTTTGTCGATCAAGGCTGTTATGTGGTTCGCTATGATAACCGCGATACTGGTCGATCAACCTGCTTCGACATCGCACAGGACCCTTATACGCTGGATGATCTGGTTGCGGACGCGGTGGGCGTCTTGGATGCCTATGGCCTGAGGTCTGCACACATCGCAGGTGCTTCTATGGGAGGCATGATCGCTCAGGGCTTATGCATCAATCATCCAGACCGGGTGCGTACGGCAACACTGGTTATGTCCTCGCCCTTGTCAGGCGGGGGCGGAGAGTCGCCTGACCTGGGCTCCGTAGATCTTGAAGGCCCGTCGGCGGAATGGCTTGAAGAAATGATGGCGATCAATTTACGTCCTGCAGAAAGCAGGGAAGACAAGATTCAGAAACGCATCGACGCTTTTGCCAAATTAGCTGGATCGGTGGAACCGTTTGATGAGGAAAAACAGCGTCTGATTGCTGAGCCTGAAGTGGATCGAGCCGTCAACCTGGACGCTATGAATAATCACGCCGTTGCCATTGCGATGTCCTCGCCACCGGACCGACGACCGTTACTGAAAACTGTTGCTATCCCGACACTCGTTGTGCACGGTACTGAGGATCCTATTCTGCCTTATCCGCATGGAGTAGCCCTGGCTGAAACCATTCCCGGTGCCGAACTGCTGACCCTCGAG
>CAXPUI010000308.1:0-3083 GCA_964220205.1 Candidatus Allofontibacter communis
TGACTTCGGGGGCGGTACCCTTGACCTCAGCGTGATTCAATACAAGGGGAAAAACTTCAGCGTATTGGCGACTAGTGGTCTGCCTGTTGGCGGTGATCATGTTGACCAGATGATTTTTCGAGAATTACTTTTTCCTTTGCTTGGGAAGGGTGAACGATGGCGCCGTGTCAAGGATGGTGTGGAGATCGAAAGCGAATTCCCCTTTGAGGAATACGAAGACAAGCTCCTCAACTGGGCCGTGACCTATATCCTGAACCAGAACCGGTATCGTTCGAAGATTGCCGACCGTATCAGGGAAGGGGGTGATGCCAAGGAGAAGTTTCAACGCTTGCAGGATCTTATCACCCACAATTACAGTTACCTGGTCTTCCAGGCTATCAAGAATGCCAAGGCGGAGCTTTCATCGGTCGAACAAACGGTCATTGATGTCCCCGAGCTTGACCTTGAAGTCGAAATCAACAGAGCGATGCTGGAAGATCTCATGGCAGTAATGTTGACGGAGATTGATGACCTGATAACCGAAGTTCTTGAGATATCCGAGCTGGGTCCGGACGACATTGACGTTGTCATTCGCACTGGTGGCTCCTCGCAGATTGCTGCTGTGCGGCGTATGTTGGATCGTCGCTTTCCTGATAAAGTCATTGAACATGACCCATTTACGAGTGTCGCCGCGGGCTTGGCTATCGCCAGTTATCATGGCTACCGGTTCGATGTGAGTTGAGCCTTTAGGCCAGCACGGGCTTGATGAACCGCGATCCAGCCAGGGCATATCTTGACGCTGCGAAGACAGCTTGCCTTATGCTGACTAAGCTCCTAAATTGCCTGGATGCGTGTTGTTGACCTGGTTGTTCGTGTATTCTTCTTCGGCCTGGCCTGTTGCGCAGATGTCTACGCGTATGAATCTGATCAGTACATGAATCGGACTCAGGAAGTGGCTGACGCGCTTCAGATCATGGATCAGCAGGTTAATGCTGCTATAGACAAGGTGCTTGATCTAGAGGATCTGAGTGTCAGCAGACAGGCGGTGGCGCGTGCAATCTGGAGCGAAGTCGGCGGTATCTACTGGGCAGACAAAATTGAGCGGTGGGCAGCCAAATCCCCACGGGTCGAGAAATTTGACCAGACTAGGCATCAAAGTATTTATCGTAACATGCCCATCTGGGCGACCAGGGTAAACTTTGTCTTCGGGGTCGGCAGGTCCTTCAGATTGAACGGTGTCATGGTTGGTTCCGACAAGTTCGGGCACTTCTTCTCTCAGGGTTATAAATATTATCGTCGCGAATTGCGCGGTGAGCCTGAAGCCCTGTTGCTTGCCAAAGGCGCGTTTGCCGAAAGATGGTTGTTTGGTCAGTTAACCACGGGGGTTTATTCAAATGCGGACCTGGTTGCTAACTATGAGGGGTGGCGGTTCTATCAGTCTTTGTTTGATGATGGTGTGACACAAGGCAAACCTGCAATCCTGGAGCTTCAGGAGGGAAGATACATTCGCAGGCGTAAATTTACCTGGGCCGATCATGTTAATGCCTATTGGGATGAAGCACTTAATCCTTCTTACAATGTGCAGTCACTCAATAAACGATTACGTCTTTCGATCCTTGAACTTTGTCCGGAAGCCAGGCAGGCGCCAGCCTATTACCTGGTGCCCGACGACGAAGAACTGTGGCAGCGATATCAGCATATAGGGCTAAAGGATAACAGGGCTAATCAGTTCCAGGTCATCTGTGAGCTTTAGCGGCCCTGGACCAAGGGCTAGGTAGTGCGTAACGATGCCTGTTATTGGCTGATGCCCTTTGCCGATCCAAACATTCACAGCGAACAGTCTGACATTAACCTGCGTTGATGGGGGTTGGACGGGACTGATCGCGAGAGAGTCGCAAGTTCAGGCCAGGAACCGGTGCTGTAGTCCGCAATGAATACCGCCTGTCTCCCGCTCTCCTGCGCCTGAGGTGAGACTCGCTCGATTTCATGGAGCTTTCTCGTCCAACAGTAAAGTGCAGGAAGTTGTTGTCCCACAAGGGCTGTTGATGATGTTATTCTGCTGAATTCTCTCCCTATGCGGAAAACCTCATATGTGGAACACTTTCATGAAACATATACTTGGGAACTGTCGGGAAATCGGGGTTAATTTTTCTTCTCCCCGCCAGAAAAGTTGGGTTATTCGCATTGTTCAGTCTGTTGCTGTGGTTACCGGAATCCTTTTCCTTGCAGCCTGCGGAGGGGACGATACTCCGGTTGGACCAACTGAAGCTGATGCGGGCTCGAATGCCCTGGCCGACGCTGCCCGCTCAAGATTCGGTGGTAGCCAGGTAGCCATACCCACTGACAGGCTTGTCACTGATGCAGGTTCCAATGCTACCCGCCAGGCTCTCTTTGGTGACCTGCATACCCATACAACCTATTCCTTTGATGCGTTTGCATTTGGCACTATTGCTACACCCTATGATGCCTACCGGCATGCTAAGGGAGAAACCCTCAAACATCCGGGCGGCTTCGATATGAAGCTCAAGCGGCCGCTGGATTTTTACGCCGTCACTGACCATGCGATGTTCCTTGGGGTGTTAAAAGAAGCAGCTGATACTACGACGGATTTTTCACGACACGAGTACGTTGAAAGCGTGCACAATATGAATGCGCCGGCGAATATCACCTATGAAAGTGTTCCGCTCCGTACAGAAACGTTTGGAGGCTTTCTCCAGGAATCGGTCCAGCAACTCCTCATAGGTAAAATTGATATAGAGGAAATTCACGGGATATCACGCAGCGCATGGCAGGACATCGTCAACGCGGCGGAGGTTCATAATGAGCCCGGCAAGTTCACAACATTTGTCGCCTATGAATACACTTCGTCTACCGATGAGCGCGGCAACCTGCACAGGAATGTCATCTTTGCAGATTCTGATCGCCTGCCAGCGGTACCTTACTCAAGGTTTCACAGCCAGGATCCAGAAGGGCTCTGGGACTGGATGGATGGGCTCAGGGCTGAAGGTATTGAGGCCATGGCGATACCCCATAATTCCAACGGTTCGAATGGCGCGATGTTCAAGCTCGTAGACTGGGCCGGTGACCCGATGGATGAGAACTAC
>CAXPUI010000309.1:0-3953 GCA_964220205.1 Candidatus Allofontibacter communis
GGGGGGGCTGTTTAAACCGCTCTCGCAGCCCGATGATCAACTGCAAAGAAATAGACGGACAATAAGACCAGCAACCAGGGTGCGCTGAAAAGGATGACGCCATTCCAGCCATAGACCGCAAGCAGAACACCTGCACCCAGTGAGCCGAAAGCCTGGAGGCCAAACACCAGGAACTCGTTGATTGCCTGGACCGCGAAGCCCTCCGAACTCCGATAGCTCTGTGTCAACAGGGTGGTCCCGCCGAGAAACAGAAAATTCCAGCCGACACCCAGCAACACCATCGACCACCAGTAATGCATCAACATCGGCTCACCCCAACCCACGGCGACACAGGCCAGCATGATAAGAAAGCCAGACTGGATAATCCTGAGAACACCAAACCGCGCGATGAGAAAGCCACTGAACAATGATGGTACATACATGGCGAGAATATGACTCTGAACCACCCAGGTCGTGTCGTCCAGTGAATGACTGTCTATTTCGTGCATACTGACCGGTGTCGCCGTCATGATAAGACTCATGATCGTATAACCGACAACGGCCGAGGTGATGGCCAGGATCAGCTTTGGCTGGGCCAGAATCTCGCCCAGCGGCCTGACCGGCTCTTCCTCACTCGCCTCGTCAACTTCCTGATTACGAAAAAATATCAGCAGAATCAGGAATGACACGGTCATCAATACCGAAACGCCAAGGAATGATCCCGCGTAATCACTCAGCCCCTCTGTCCGGCTGAACCGATTGCCAACTTCAGGGCCGAGTATCGCGGCGACTATGCCCGCAAGCATCAGGAATGACAGACACTTGGGCACTTCATCCGGGGGCACCGACTCCGCCACTGCAAAACGGAACTGCTGCATGAAAGCCGCATAATTCCCAATCATGAAGGATGCCAGGCAAAAGAGCAGGAACATTTCCACTTCAATTGACCAGGCCGCAACCAGACCGGCGAGGATAGCGACCCCGCTACCTATCAGGAAGCCCGCTTTTCTGCCAATCCGAGACATCAGCAAAGAGGCAGGGATTGTCGCACAGGCAACCCCGATGATCATGATTGCCAGTGGCAGCGTTGCCCAGCTTGGGTCTGGTGCTATCCGCGCACCGACAATCCCACCCAGTAACACGAGGATCGGCGTCGCCGTCTGCCCGAAACTTTGCGCGGCTGCCAGCACTAAAACTGTTCGGTACGGCTTAAGGTTCAATAGCTTCAACAACAGAAGAACTAGCGGCCATTATGCACAGGTGCGAGCCCGGCGGGAATCCGGCAACAACAAAAACCCAATATCAACCGATTCATCCCGGCAATCGAGCATGACAGGTTGGCCTGATTCATCAATAATCATTAACCAGTAATTGAGAAGAAGCTATGACCAAGACCCTGGATGCTGTCATCGTCGGTGCCGGTTTTGCCGGCATGTACACCTTGCATCGCATGCGCCAAGCCGGATTCGATGCCCACGTCTATGAAACCGGCGACAATGTCGGCGGAACATGGTACTGGAACCGTTATCCCGGCGCCCGCTGCGATGTCGAAAGCATGGAATACTCTTATTCCTTCGATACTGAACTTCAGCAGAGCTGGGAATGGAGCGAACGTTACGCAACCCAGCCGGAAATCCTGTCCTATGCCAATCATGTCGCAGACCGCTTCGATCTGCGCAGGGATATCTCTTTCAACACGCGGGTCACAAGCATCAGGTACGATGAAGCAACGCTGGTGTGGCGAATCACGACAGACCAGGGTGAGGAGGTCAATGCCCGTTTCTGCATCATGGCAACCGGTTGCCTGTCTTCAGTGAATCAACCTGACTTTGCTGGCCTGGAGCGCTACCAGGGGGCGTCCTACCATACCGGACAATGGCCACACGAAGGGGTGAACTTCACCGGAAAGACTGTTGGCATCATCGGTACCGGCTCTTCAGCCATCCAGTCCATTCCTCTCATTGCCCAGGAAGCTCAACATCTGACCGTTTTCCAGCGGACACCCAACTTCTCCATCCCTGCTCACAATCAGGACCTGGATCCCGAGTTCATCAAAGCGATCAAGAATGACTACGAAAACTTCCGCGCTGAGAACCGGCAGATGTTCGGTGGCTTCGGCGCCCGGCGATCAGCCTATGAGGATTCAGTCTGGGACGCAGACGACAACAAGCGACGCGCAAGGTTCGAAGAAAGGTGGTCCCTGGGAGGGCTCGGCTTCCTCCGCTCCTTCGGTGACCTCAGCATGTCAGTCGAGGCAAACGACATCGCCGCAGAATTCGTTCGCGAAAAAATACGGGACATTGTTAACGATCCCGCCGTGGCAGAAACGCTCTGTCCTGATGGCGTTATCGGCTGCAAAAGACTGTGTGTCGACACCGATTATTACTCAACGTTTAACCGCGACAATGTCAGTCTCGTCGACATCAAGGACACACCTATAGAGACCTTAACCGAGGCCGGGTTGATGACCGGCGGCAGGGAATATGACTTCGATGCGATTATTTTTGCCACGGGTTTCGATGCCATGACAGGCAGCCTGCTGCGAATCAACATTGAAGGGCGATCAGGCATAACCCTGCAGGAAAAGTGGTCTGCGGGCCCTCGCACCTATCTCGGTCTTTCGGTTTCAGAGTTCCCCAACCTCTTCACCATTTCCGGACCTGGCAGCCCTTCGGTTCTGTCCAACATGATCGTAACCATCGAGCAACATGTTAACTGGATCATGGACTGCCTGGTGTTCATGCGCGACGAATCACTCGCGACCATTGAGGCCAAGGCTGATGCTGAAGACAGCTGGGTAACACAAGGGAATGAGCTGGCCAGCATGACCCTGATGCCCCAGTGCAATTCCTGGTATCTGGGAGCCAACGTCCCTGGAAAACCCAGGATTTTCATGCCCTATGTCGGCGGTATCCCTCTCTATTTCGAAACCTGCGATCGCGTCGCCGCCAACAGGTATGAAGGATTCTCACTGACCTAGAACACATCAAGGATGTGGCTGAACTTGATAATGAACTCCTTGCGGGGTTTCTGGAACCCATCACGTTCATCGACTTCATTATAGACCACGTAAAGCCCGGTATCCGCTGATGTCAACCAGGCAAACCGCAGGTTGGTGGATAGCAGGTCATCCCGTTCGTTGTACTGCACCAGGGCCTGTAACGACATTTTTGGCGTGAAGGAGTAAGTCAGGCGCAGTCTGCCAACGCCAATCCTGAAATCACCAGACTCCAATTCAACATCATTGTGGATCCAGGACAACTCGCTGGAGAAGGTCTCGCCAATTCGATAACGGACTGTTGGCACCAGCTGCGTCCTGTCGCCACCAAACAGCCCCCCATGTTTAACGTCGAGACGAAAATAGAGCGGTGCACTACGGTCAGTCCAGAGCACAAACGCCAGCTCCTTATCATCGTAACTCCCTGGCTGGACCGTTACCCCGCTGACGATATCGAACGGGGTATCCACCCCTTCATGCAGGAAATTAACCCCAGTATGAATTTCGAACCCGGATTCCCACTCCCAATGGTTATCCACATGAAGAAAACCTGTTTCCCAAAGCCCGTCGAAATTCCAGAAACCGCGATAGGCGATATGAGGGCGGAGTTCATGCAGTCCCCAGAGGTTTTCAGGGCGAATTCGTCTCAGGCCATAAAGCCCCAGTTGCTTGTAGTCAGTTCGAGACAGGAACCCGACCTCAGGATTGAAATTCTCGGCCACCTGGGAATAAGTTCCCTGGAACAGCCATTTTTCGGAATTGTAATCACCACTCAGGCGGAAGGCATGGTCTCGTCCAGAGAGACCAGGGGTATCCGTCTTTGCCACAAATCCCGACAAGGTGAGGTTATCGTTTACCCCCCACTGGCCATCAACGGCATAGGTCCGGTTGTAGTCATCATCATCGTTACCGATAACACTGCCATCGCCCTCCCGGTTAACGATAATTCCACCGATATTGGAACGGTTGCCAAACT
>CAXPUI010000310.1:0-3527 GCA_964220205.1 Candidatus Allofontibacter communis
CTCGAGCCGGATTACTCTCCCTGTTGGCGGCCTGCTGATAGCCGTTTTTGTTGGCTGGCAGGTCAGCAGGGAGACGCTGAGAGCAGAACTGGCCGATCTCCCGGAGCTGGCGTTCAACGTCTGGCACCTGCTGATTCGCTACCTCTTACCTGTCGCCATTACCACTATCCTTGTTACCGGACTGCTATAAGCCATGGAAATAGAACTCTCTGATGAAGAACTCGCCTTTCAGGCCGAGGTTCGCCAGTTACTCCAGGAAGAACTGACGGACGACATTAGGTCAGCCGCCGCTAAAACCACAACGGTATTTGCGGACAAGGATGTTGCCCTGGCCTGGCAGAAGATTCTTCATAAACGGGGCTGGGCCGGCGTCTCCTGGCCGAAAGAGTTCGGTGGCCCCGGGTGGACATCAAACCAGCGTTACATTTTCAATCGGGAGTGTGCCCTGGCAGGCGCACCTGGCCTCATCCCGCTGGGACTGCGTATGCTGGCACCGGTCCTGTTCCGCTACGGTACCCCGGAACAGCAGGCGCATTACCTGCCAAAAATACTTTCCGGCGAACACTACTGGTGCCAGGGTTATTCGGAACCAGGGTCCGGCTCCGACCTTGCCAGCCTGAAAACAAAGGCTGAAAAGGATGGCGATGACTATATCGTGAACGGCACGAAGATCTGGACGACTCACGCTCAATTCGCCGACCATATTTTCTGCCTGGTGAGGACTGATGCCAATGCCAAGCCTCAGGCTGGAATCAGCTTTCTGCTGATTGATATGGACACTCCCGGAGTCACGGTCGAACCCATTATTACCCTGGCAGGCGATCACGAGGTGAACCAGGTATTTTTCGATAATGTCAGAGTGCCCGTTACCAACCGGGTCGGTCCGGAAAACGAAGGCTGGGTGGTGGCAAAATATCTGCTTGAATTTGAACGGGGTGGTGGTACTGCAGCGACGGGGCTCCGCATAGCCATGGATAACCTGAAATTTCACCTCGCAGAGGTCCCTGAGGATTCCGATATTCATCAGCGTGCATCGAGAACCGACGTCGAAGTCACTGCCCTCTCGCAGATGGAAGCAGAACTTCAATCCAAGATTTCTAAAGGCGAGAGTATCGGCCCTGGTTCTTCGTTGATGAAAAACATGGCCAGCATGCTGGGTCAGCAGATCGCGGCCTTGCGTCTCGAAGCCATGGCTTACTACGGTATTCCCCACAACAATCGTCTCTGGCTCGACGACGAAAATGGAGTTGGTCCTGAGCCTGCCCAGACAGCTATCGGCAGCTACCTCAATACCCGCGCCTCTTCTGTTTATGGTGGCTCACGCGAGGTGCAGAAGAACATCATCGCCAAAACTGTACTAGGGCTCTGACATCATGCGAGCCGGCTCATTCTTCCCCGGACAGCACTACTCATCTCTTTATGCCATGGCCGGAGACGACTGTTCACTGCACTTTGAGCTGGAAGATCTCACTGAGAAACAGCAGGCCGATCATCTCTCCAACGTTGAACTGACAGCGATGCTACAGGTCGCTCTGGCCTGCATCGGTCATCGTCACGATCACCTTGCCCTGTACGACGCCTATCAGTCCCAGGAGTGGCAACACTGTCTGACCCGCTACCAGGACATGTTCTCCCGGATGGTGAACGAAACCATACCCATGGAACACTTCTCCTATCACCCCAAGTTTGATTTCTACCCGTCAGTCGCAAACAAGATACAGGCACAACCGACTCTGGTGGATGCCGTTAACCTCTACATGTCGAGCGGATCCAACAGTGTCATTCACCAGGATCCCGAGCTCCTGGCGGTAAACAGGAATGTCAATTCAAAAAAACACTTCGCTGAGCACGCACCTGACTGGGGTATAACCTGTCCGGACACACTGGTAACAACGAAAGCGGCTCTCGGCGACGCCGATGTGGCCGATTTTTTTGCCCGACACGACAACCAGATTATGGTGAAACTGCTGGGCCTGGCAGGTGCAAGAAACGTGACGGCGGTTGAGTCAGTAGCAGCCTGCCATGCACTCGTCGCTGAGTACACGGACGATATGATCGTTCTGCTCCAGGCAAAACTCGATCTCGAGTTCTATACGGAAATGACGGTCGACCTGGTCGTGTCTGATACCGATATAAAGATCGCCAATACGCGGAAGATTCTCTTTGCCGAGGGGCTATGGGTCGGTAATCTGATCGGCACCTCTGTGCAACTGAATCCAGAACAGGAATCCGCGCTCATCAGGGTTGGCGAGTATGCAAGGCACCATGGCTACACCTCTGATATAGGCAACAACTGTGGGATCGATTTTTTTGTTGGTCAGGATGGCAGTGTCATTGTGACGGAGATCAATGCTCGCTGGACCGGGGGCCTCTTTCCCGCGGAAGTCCTGAAACAACTGAAGGACGAGACCCGTGATGCCGTCGCCTTTTTTGACCTGGTAGCCCAGGACAAGCGCGACGACTACCTGGATTTCGTCGAGCAGCACCTGGCGGGTGAGTACAGAGGCGAGTTTGCGATGGTCCCTCTCGGCATGGGCTGCTTCGAAGTGCCTATGGAAGACGGCATCTTCTACTACTCATGGCAGGTGGTGACCGGCGACTTCGACGCTTTCAAGACAGCGAAAGCAGTTCTCGGCCCAACCGTCATGCCTACAGCAGACCTGATCAGGCTTTGAACAGGCGCAGCCGCCTCAGAACGTCCTGACAAGAAAAGCGCAGCAGCGCATACCACACCACCATCGCTCCAGACTATGCCCACGCACAAACCCGGCCTGAGCACCCAGCCTGTCCTCAATAACGCCACCGGCCTGAAGCAGATGAGGGTGAATAGCAGGGTTTGTTATCTGCCCTGGTAGTTCGGCGCCCTCTTTTCGATAAACGCTTTCATGCCTTCACGCGCGTCCTCAGTGCGCGAACACATCAGTTGGTTTCGGTTCTCGATGGCCATAGCGGCTTCCAGCCCGGCTGCATCGATCGCCATGCTGAGTCCCTCCTTCGTCAGCCTCAACCCCATGGGCGACGTCGCGAGCATTTCATCGATGTAGGGCTGGGCAGATGCTTCCAGCTCATCGTCGGACACAACTTCCGAGACGAGATTAGTCGAAAGCGCACGCTCAGCGTGGATGAACCGACCTGTCAGCATCAATTCCGACGCGACCGAGGTACCGACCAGCCGCGGCAGGAAGTAACTGCATCCCATGTCACAGGCAGACAGACCAATCTTGATATAGGCCGCGTTCATTTTCGCCGATGTACCGGCGACCCGGATATCAGAGGCCAGAACAAAGGAAAAGCCTCCGCCACATGCTGCCCCATGGACCAGGGAAATAATCGGCTGAGGACATCGACGCATGCGGATATAGACATCAGCCAGGTAACCCTGGAAGCCCATGCCAGCGCCAAAGGGTCTTTCAAAGGTACCTGCCAGCGAGTCCTTTATATCCAACCCGGCACAGAAGGCTTTTCCCGCGCCGCGCATGACGACTATTCGCGTATCCTGATTTTCTGACAGGTTGCCAAAGTAATCC
>CAXPUI010000311.1:0-5637 GCA_964220205.1 Candidatus Allofontibacter communis
AAACGATTGACTATCCCAACGGTGCGCCGGTCACCCAGTGGGTCACCGACAGAACTTACGACTCGGCCGGGAATATGCTGACGGAAGACAAGTCGGGCGTTTTGACCGCCTACACGTACACCCCTGAGGGCGACATTGCCTCGATCACCGATGCCAACAACCATGTAACTACCTTTTCAAATTATTACCGGGGCGCACCTCAGGTTATCAACCGGCCCGAAGCCATCTCCGAGACGCGGATTGTCAATGCGGACGGTACCTTGGCCTCGTCCACAAATGGTGAAGGACACATTACCTCCTACACCTGGGACGACCTGAACCGCCTGACCGGTATCGACTTCCCCATACACGCAGATGTTTTGATCAGCTACGATGACCAGTCGGCCGTATTGACCCGGGGAAACTACAAGGAAACCCGTTTCTTCGACGGCTTCTGGCGCGACCGTGGTATCAAGCGTGAAGACACCAGCTCCAATACGATGACCGAAGTCACCAAGGCCTGGGACGCGGTGGGTAATATGACCTTTGAGAGCTACCCCAACAGCGCTCAGGGCAGAACTATCGCCTACGATGCTCTGCAGCGAGTGACGAGCATCGACTTTCCCGATCAGACCTCGAAAACCTATTCCTACCCAAGCGGGTTTGAAATTCAAGAGGTGGATGAAAACGGCTATGTAACCACGAAGACCATCGCCAGCCATGGCACCATGGACGGCAGTTGGCTGATCTACATCTCGTCGCCCGAAAGCCTCGCGACCAGCATTTCCAGAAATGGTCTGGGCCAGGTTTACCGCGTCTTTCAGGGTGAAGTTCAGGACCAGGGTCTTTTTGGCTACGCTCGCCAGTACATTCATGATGCACGGGGTTTCCTGATGCAGGAAATCCATCAGGAGACAGGAACCACGGTCTATGGTCGCGACAACGTCGGAAATATGACGAGCAAGGAAATCGGTACCAGTGGCATTGTTGAAACGCGGACCTACGACGACCTGAACCGCCTGACCTCCATTTCCTACTCAGATGGCACGCCAACAGCCACCTTCACCTACGACGACAACAGTAACCTGAAATCGGTGACCAGTTCGGCGGCCAGCCGTAGCTATACCTACGATCAGAATGACAATCTGGAAAACGAATCATTGACTGTTGGAAGCGCCACCTACAACGTGACTTACGGCATTGATAATCTGGACCATCTGGCTTCAGTGACTTACCCCAGTGGACGCACAGTGAACTTTGGCACCAACGCCCTGGGCTGGCAAACCCAGGCAACGCCCTATGTGTCGTCGGTGGATCGTCACCCCTCTGGAGCGATCGACACCATGACCTTCGGTAACGGCGTTGTGACCACCCAGACCCTGGATAGCCGATTGCGGCCTGATACGTTGGTATCCAATAACGGCCAGGTGGATTTTGTCGACCTGGGCATGGGCTATGACAACGTCGGCAACGTCACCAACATCGTGGATAACGCTGGGTCACTCCACAACCGCACGATTGGCTATGACGATGTGAACCGAATGACGTCCGCAACTGGGTCCTGGGGTACCGAGACAATCACCTATGACGGCCGAGGCAACATTGATACCCGGGAGCGCAATGGAAGCCTGCAGGACTACTACTACAATTCTGACAGGTTGACGTACCGCGTCTTTCCAACCTTTTTTTACACTATCACTCATGACCTACGGGGCAACATGACCAGCGATGGCCCAAACATCATGGTCTATGACGGCGCGAACAACCTCGCTTCCATTGATAACGGTGCCAAGGTGATCGATTACACTTACGACGGCGCTAACACCCGCATCAGCCGGAGTACTCCCACAGACACCACCCATGTGTTGTACAGCCTGATGGGGGATCTGCTGGGTGAATACGATCCGTCAGGCGGTTTCAAGGAATACATCTACGTGGATTCGAAAACCGCCGCCAAGGCGGTGGATGACACCACTGTAGTTGGCCAGTAACGGTTAGGGAGGACCTAACTATGACACGCACTATCTGGAACACGCTGGCCATCCTGGCCGTGCTCATCGTCACCGCCTTGCCCCTCAGTGCCGCTGAGGTGGTGACTTACTACCACAACGATCATCTGGGCTCGCCCATCGCGGCGACGGACAGTACTGGAGCTGTGGTGTGGCAGCAGGCTTATGACCCTTGGGGATTCAAGCTGACGACTAACACCGACGAACGTGGTTATACCGGTAACTGGCTGGACGAGGAGACAGGCCTGGCTGATCACAAAGCACGTTGGTATACCTCGTCGATTGGGCGATTCACGGGAATCGATCCCGTTAAATGGCACGAAACAAACATCCACTCTTTCAACCGCTATGCGTACGGGAATAACAATCCGTACAGCTATGCAGACCCCGATGGAGAACTGGCGTTTCCGGTTGTGCCAATACTTGCGGTGATGGCTTGGGAAGCTTTGGGAATAGGCCTTGAAGTCGCGACGATGGAGGAAACCTCCGACTCGATCAATCGTTCTGGTTCTGGAACCTTTGGGGTGACAGGTATCAAGCTTCTTGGCTCTTCAATGAAGATGGGATTGAAGGGTGCGAATGTTACAAAGGGAACATTCCAAGTTGGTAAATCAGTCGGTTCGGCCGCGACACGTATTTCTGTTCGAGGAGCTAGTCATTTAGCCGAAGGTTCTAAAGTTACGAATATCAGAAAAATAGCAGATGGGCGTGGAATTAGAGAGGTCGGGCGACTGGTTGAACAGTATGGAGGCAAAGCTAAAAATTGGTTGAAGCGATCAGGCGATGCAGATGTGGTTACGACGTCTGGAAATGTCAGGAGAGCAGAAGTCCATTGGTATGAAGCTCATGGTGTAGGTAAAGTTGAATTTAAGGTAAAGACATGGCTGGATTAAAAGTACGATGCGTCTCTATAAAACCTTACTTAGATGAGAAGCCAGATGGAAGCTTCGTCGAAGGAGAGTTCGAGGGAGAAATGATCAGCTTAACGTTGAATAAGATTTACGATGTCGTAGAGCAAGATGATGAATATTACAGAATAGTTGATGACACAGATGAGGACTATTTGTATCCGAAATCGATGTTTGAGGTTATTTAAAACAGGCATAGTCCTCCTGTAATTTTACAGCTTACGAAGCAAGGCTGACCGGGCAACTTAACCGTAATAGTGAGGTGGACCCGATCAGGGGATACCAACTGTAAGGCGAAGTGGTGGTAACTAATATGGTCAGCACTGCTGAATGCTATACATTACCGGAACCCTCAACATCCTCAGTATCAGGTGTTCGGCTAGAGTTCCCTGGCGGCATTCTCTGTCTTTATTTTGACTACGACAGGGATGGCATTATCTATAATACTGGTCTGCGTTTCGAAAAAGTTAGAGCGCATTCCCATGTTGCCGAAATGCATTGTCCTGCGTGGAAAATAGAAAATGCTTACGACAAACTGGTCAAGCTTTCAGAATCTACATGGATCGACGAACTAATTGAATCGACGTCAAGTGATCACCGAGATTCATGGATTCTTAATCACTATATGATCTATTTTGATAGTGATGGCTGTTATGAAATTATAGCTGATTCGTGGGAAGTCTTGCCGGAGAAAGAAGGCTCTCTAAACAATAACCGTTAAGAAATTGGCTGGTACATATTCTGTTAACCAGACTTTATTCTTGGATAGGAAGAACTTAAATCCCTGCTGGTGCATAGCGCTAGCAGGGATTTCTATAATAGAAGGCTTGCCATAGCGCTTCCCAACCGCAGTAGCTGTTTCGATATCTGATGACAAGTGTACGTGATGTCGCTTCCCTGGTTTTAATCCCTCCCGTTTTATTGAATCTAAAAACCGAGTAGCAGTTCCATGATAAAGTACTGCTGGTGGTTTTTCCGGAATGAGTTGTAAATCTACTTTAATTGAGTGACCTTGGTTAGCACGAATATATTGGTTATCATAAGAAAGTGAAAAACGTTTTTTTTCATTATCGATGACGACCTGTCTGATAAGTGCAGGTGTGAGTGTGATTTGTGGTTTGGCTTTCTCGATAATATCGGCAACCGATGCCCATCCTTTATCATCAAGCGTTAGGTTAATAGCCTCGGGCTTATGTCGAAGCACATAGCTTAAAAATTTACTGACCTTGGTGAAGTCTTGTTCCGGTTTTCTCAAAGTTAGTCGACCCTGCGAAAAATCTGTTTTCTGATAACAAGCAATTCACCGGCTTCTGCTGATCCATCCGGAAACGCCGTGTCTGAACATAAAATAGTCAATATCAGGAGTAAATACCGCCCGTTTTCATAGGGCCAAAATAGCTCGGCGAGCATCTTCAGGTTCACGCCTGCGCCGCACTGGGAAAACTGGTCCCTCATTTTACACCATCACCCACTACACCTGGGAATAGGAATCGTACAAGCTGCCTTCACTGATATGCTGGAAGTGAACACCTGATGAAGCTCCCTTCCTATGGCGCAGGCAACATAAACTATTTTTTCAACGCTTTGTGGCTATTTTGGGACTTTTTTTCACGTTTGTCTGCCAACCCTCTAATCGTCTCGTCGGAATCGTTGCCAGCGCTCAAACGATCCAACAGCTCATTCTTCACGCTCAGCTCGGTTTCAAGCTGCTGAACCCTCGCTTTCAGTTGGTCGTTCACGCGCTGCTGCTTTTCAAGGGCAGTCTTCCGTTGGCGTAACGCTGCGGCTTGCTGTTCTAGCCGCACCGTTTTGTCGGCCAGACGACGATTTTCGCGCTCCCGCTCGCCAAGTTGCTGCGTCAACTGATCCGACTGCTTTCGAACGTCCGTCACCTCCGTGAACAGCCGGGTAATCTCCCGGGTGGCCTGGGCCTGCTCGTCGCGTTTCACGGCCAGGGCTTGTTGCAGATGGCGTTGCTCTTCCTGGACTTGCTGGATCTGCTGCTCATGCCGCCGCTGATCCTGCTCGCGCTGCTCTTGCACGGAGCCGCGATAGTGCTCTAGTGCCTCGCGGGCATGTCCGTGCTTTTCTTCCAGCGAGTCTACCTGGCGCTGCTTGTCCTGAACCTGCTCAGTCAGACTTTCAATGCGTTGGGCCTGTGCGCGGTTATCGCCTTCGAGTGTCGAGAGCGCCTTCTGAAGCCAGCGGACGTCGGCCTGTAACGCATCCCGCTCCTGAGTCAGCGATTCGTTCTGCGCCTGGTGTTGCCGGATCTCAGCGGTCTGTGCCTTGAGGGTCTCCTGCAAGCTGGCGATCTCGGCCTTGTGGTGTTGTTCAGCCTGTTCGATGGTCTCCTGCGCGTCCTGGCGTAATTGCCTGGCGAGTCGGCCGACCAACTCGGTAACGTGGTTACTCAGAAGCGCCTCATCATCCAGACGAGTGCTTTCTCGCGCCTCAATCGCTTTCAGATGGTTGCTGATGGTGGTCTTTGAGCCGGTGTTGCCCAATTCGGCGCGTATGGCGTCGATAGAGGGGCGAACATTGCGAGCCAGAAGACGTTTGCGGGCGTCCTCGACCAGGGGTTGGGTGATGCCGCCTCGGGCCATGATGGTGTCCTCCTGTTTATTTCGTACTGTATTACGTATTATGTAATTACGTACTATATACACCAGAAAGGTCGTTGGAAAGTACAGCTTTACAGACCTGTGATAATCCAGAGTTATCCATTGTGATGCTCATTT
>CAXPUI010000312.1:0-11475 GCA_964220205.1 Candidatus Allofontibacter communis
GCCAGATACAAGCATCACGAAGGCGTCTGACGTTTCAGGGTTAATGCGGACCGAGGCATTGATAGCGGGTTCGTTTGCGCCGTCATGCCCAAACACGAAGTCTCCATGAGGAGCCTGCACGTAGAGAATTGTTCCAAGGCCCCAAATTCCGGAGTTCATCAGAAAACCATGAGGCTCTCGCATCAACAAAACGGTATCGGGATCCAGGGGAAAATTTTTTCCATTCAATAGCGCCTGCACCAGCTTTGACAAATCTGAGGCGGAGCTCGAAAAAGACGTCGCAGCTGGAGAGGCATACTTGTAGGTTGGCGCCAATGAACCATCAGCATCGAAAGATTGTGATGCATTGACCTGGTCGCCAAGAAATTCATAAGTCGATCTATACATCTCGAGCGGATGGAGAATTGCTGTAGTCACATAATCAGCAAATTCAACGTTGCTCACCTCTTCAACCAACAGTTGCAAAATCAGGTACCCGCCGCCGGAATAGAGGAACTCGCTCCCCGGCTCTCGCCCGACCATTATCGTGACATCCTCTTTGTTAGACGCTCTGGGGTTGCTTAATTCAGCGACAGTCGAAGGCAGAACTTCGCCACTGTGGTAATCCCCAAAACCCAACCGATCAGTTAATCCAGCAGTGTGGCTAAGCAATCTCCTGACAGTAACCCCTTTGTTGTCGAACTCAGAGCCGGGCAATTGCCAGCGAGTAAGGTAACTGGAAACGGGAGAATCAAGATCAACCAGATCTTTCTCGACTAACGACATTACCGCTAAAGCGGTGATCCACTTACTAAAGGACGCCGTCGGAAACAAGGTGTCCTTATCGACACCACCTTTATAGAACCGGCGCACAATCAGGCCATCTTAGATTAGTATCAAGGCGGACGTACCGCTAATTTTTGTATCGATTTCTTTCTGCGCCCAGTCGAAAAATTGCTCATGGCTCTCCCGATCTGCAACTTCTTCAATCCACCATCCATAGAAAGCTGCGGTTAGCGCTAAAACAGCCCAGATCACAGTGGCTACAAACCAAGCGAAGAAGAGCTTGATCCAATTCAATTGGACTACTCCTTAAAAAAATACTATTGGCGACCCGCGGCAAAGCCACGGTTACTCTTTACAATTCCGGGAATGTGGCTCGAGGTGAGGCTGTTAAGAAACAGGATCATTTGCTCTGCTTCAGCTTCCGAAAGAGAGAACGGTTTCACCAGCGGATCAAGGCCGGGGTTGAGTACTCCTCCGCCAGAATAAAACTCAAGAACTTCACGGAGTGACGATATCGACCCATCATGCATGTAAGGTGAAGTTAGGGCGATATTTCGCAATCCTGGCGTTCTATATCGCCACCGATCATCGGGCTCACCAGTGACTTCATAGCGTCCCAGATCATTATGGACATCGCCCTCAAATCGCACATCTGTCTGAATAGTGACCGTATCGGTTAAGCGTATGGTGCGCTGCCCAGGTTTTACACTCATCGATCGTTCGTAACCAATACCCGTGTTATGAAAGCCATGATCCGTGAACAGCGCCGAGCTATCGCCCACCTGGTGGCAGGCGGCACAGCCTTTTTCTAGGAACAGGGTAAAACCCCGTTTAACAGGTTCCGCCACCGCCCGGTCGTCGTTGCCGAAATACCAGCGATCAAAGGGACTATCACCGGCAGTCAGGCTTTGTTGGTACGCGGCCAAGGCTTCGCCAATGGTTACAGCATCGATATCACCCAGAATTTCTGCAAATTCAACAGCATAGCTATCCAATTCCATTAATCTGGAAATCACCATACCAATAGACAGATTACCCATTTCCCGCTCTGACAGGAGCGGTGACCAGACCTGGTTAACCAGCGAATACTCCCGCCCGTCGTGGAACAGCAGTCGGCGGTAGCGCACGTTCAACAAGGAAGGCGAATTACGTTTCAGGACCCTGCCCTCCAGCCCGACGGGTGTCGCCAGCTGATTCTGGGCGAAGCCCTGCTCCGGGATGTGGCACATCGCACACGAAAGCGTGTTATTAATCGATAAACGTCGATCAAAAAACAACTTCTTACCTAGTTCTACTAGTCGTTCAGGAGGAGGCTCGACATCCGGTAGGCCCAGGCCAACATCGGCCGGACTGAATAGCGGCTGCAACAGACATAGTAAGGCGACTATCTGGGCTCGTTGGGGAAATAGCATCTATGTTAAGCTTTCCGCATCAAATTTAAGGATTAAAGGACAGTAAAATGATGGCGCGCATTTTCACACTTGCCGTTCTTTTTGTCAGCCAGATCGGTTTCGCCGATGAAACGTGTATGTCTCCCTATATGGCCAAAATCGTCGGCCAGGAGGACTTCGTTTACGTCTGGACCCTAGGCGTAGAAGGTCTTGGCGATGAACAGGACAAACTGGTCACAATCGCAGTCAACCCCAATGATGAGAACTACGGCGAAGTGGTAGCCAGCCTGTCGGTGGGAGGCCGCAACGAGGCCCACCATTCCGGCTTCACCGACGACCGTCGTTACCTGTGGGCGAGCGGTCTAGACACCAACAAAATCTTTATCTTCGACGTCCATAGTGATCCTGCAAAGCCCACACTGCACAAAACGATTGACGACTTTGTGGCAAAGTCCGGCGGCGTGGTCGGACCCCATACCTCCTACGCGCTGCCAGGCAGGATGATGCTGACAGGCCTGTCTAACAATCAGGATCATGGCGGCGTCACGGCGTTGGTCGAATACACCAATGATGGGGACTACATTGCAACTTACTGGATGCCCAGGGACGGCGATCTGCGTGGTGCTGTGAAGTCCGGCCAATATGCAGACGGTTATGGCTATGATCTACGAGCGCTGCCACGGCGAAACGTCATGGTAACTTCCTCCTTCACCGGCTGGAACAACTACATGATGAACCTCGGGGAAATGATGGCGAGCCCCGAGGCCATGGCGCAGTTCGGCAACACCGTTGTGATCTGGGACCTGCATACCCGGAAACCGAAAAAGATTCTTGATGTGCCCGGCGCTCCCCTGGAAATCCGCTGCGCCTGGGGTGCTAACAACAATTACTGCTTTACCACGACTGCACTGACGTCAGAAATCTGGTTGATCTACGAAGCTGATAATGACTGGCATGCCCAGAAAGTGGCCGATATCGGTGATGTCAGCAAGATTCCCCTGCCGGTGGACATTTCGATCACCTCGGACGACAACCTCCTCTGGGTAGATACCTGGAACGACGGCCTGGCTCGACTGTTCGATATCTCGGATCCCTTCAAGCCAGTCGAACTGATGACTGAATCGATCGGTGAGCAGATTAATATGGTCTCGCAGAGCTGGGACGGTAAACGCGTTTATTTCACCTCCTCGCTGCTGGCTAACTGGGATAAAACCCAATCCACTGGAAAGGATCTGCAGTACTTCAAGATCTATGATTTTGACGGCAAGCAGCTCGAGCACAGGCTGACGGTAGACTTCATTGAACAGCAACTGGGCTATCCACACCAGATGCGCTTTGGTGCCTATTCGCTCTATGGTCTGCAACGACCTGACCTGACACGATTTGCATTAACCCAGTGAGATTACTGGCCCTGGGGGCCTTGCTGCTTGCCGGCTCGGCATTCTCTGCGCCGCATCATCAGCCTGCCGAGCAGGTTATCCTCGCGCCTGGTTATGCGGAACTGACATTCCAGGCGCCGGAACCCGGCAGCTACCGGCTACCCCCGCTCGGCAAGGCTGGAGATGGTGTCGTGCTGACGAGCAGGGGCAAAACCAGCAGCCTGGATGCACTGACCGGTGACAAGTTCGTCCTGCTGAGTTTTATCTATACCAGCTGCAATGATGTCAATGGCTGCCCCCTGGCATCCTATGTCCTGAACAAGGTACAGGGCCGGCTGCAGCAGGATGAGGTCCTGAGGGACTACGTGCGACTGATATCCCTCAGCTTCGATCGGCTCAATGACTCACCGGACAGACTGGAAAAATACGCAGCCAATTTTCGTGACCCCGACTTCGACTGGCAGTTCCTGACGACACCCTCGGACAGGGACCTGGCACAGATTCTCGAGGCTTATAACCAGTTTGTTATCCCTGACGTCAATGAAGCCGGCGAAAGGATCGGCACGCTTTCGCATATTCTCCGCGTCTACCTGATCGACCAGAATCGGGCTATCCGGAATATCTACTCCGTTTCCTTTCTCCACCCGGATATCATCATCAATGATATCCGCACCATCGTCAGGGATCATTCGCAGCCAGGCCAACCCGTCGCCAGCGGTGATAGCGCTCGGCAATAGCCAGGGCCCACTCCGGCTTATGGTTCTTACGCCACTCGCTGGCCGCAAATTTGTTCATTTCAGCGAACGTCGGATAGATATGAATGGTACCCAGGATCTTGTTAAGGCCTATACCGTGCTTCATCGCCAGGACAAATTCGCTGATGAGATCACCGGCGTGCTGAGCGGCAATGGTAACCCCTAGTATCCGATCACTTCCCCTGGCCACCAGCACCTTCACCAGCCCGTAAGCCTCATCATCGGCAATAGCTCGATCCAGGTCGGCCACATTATAGGTGGCCACATCGTAGTCGATCCCTTCGGCCTGTGCCTCCCGCTCGTTAATCCCGACACGGGCCACCTCTGGAGAACAAAAAGTCGCCCAGGGTATCACCGAGTAATCGACCCGAAACTTTCTGAAGCTGCCAAACAGGGCATTGACGGATGCATACCAGGCCATGTGCGACGCCGTATGAGTGAACTGGTAAGGACCTGCGACATCGCCGATCGCATAAATATTCGGGAAATTGGTCCGCAGGAAATCATCCACCGCTACAGTGCCGTTCGGGTTGAGCTCAACGCCCAGCGCTTCGAGACCAAAACCCGAGACATTCGCCTGTCGACCCACAGCAATGATCAACTGGTCAAAGTCCACCAGCGACTGCACCCCATCCCCGTCGACAACTACCAGCGACTTAGCAGGACCGGACACCCGTACCGATGTTGCCCGATGGCCCGTTAGAACCGTGACCCCTTCCCTTTCCAGCTGTCCCTGTACCATGCCTGAAAACTCAGGGTCCTCGCGGGACAGGAGTGCGGGCAACAGCTCCACCTGGGTGACCTGGCTGCCCAGCCTGGCGAAAGCCTGGGTCAGTTCAGTACCAATAGGCCCGCCACCCAGGATAACCGTGCGCTCTGGCAATTCCTGTAACTGCCAGAGCGTATCAGAGGTCAGGAAATCTACCTGATCGATGTGTTCAATCGGCGGCACAAAGGGTTCCGCACCGGTAGCGATAATGATGTTCCGAGTCGTCAGGACCCTGTCATTCACCCTGACTTCCCAGGGTGTCAGGATTTCACCCCTCCCAAGCTCCACATCCACGCCCAGCCCGCGGTAACGTTCAGGCGAGTCATGCGGTTCAATGGTGCTGATTACTCGCTGCACCCGCGCCATGACTGCCTGAAAATCAAGATCCGGCTCCAGATCACTGAAGCCCAGTTGACTGCCGTGGCGCAGATCAAACGCATGCCGGGCCGACCGGAGAAGCGCTTTGCTCGGCACACAACCGGTATTCAGGCAATCGCCCCCCATTTTGTTTTGTTCAATCAGCGTTACCCGGGCTTTGACGGTCGCCGCAATCAATGCCGCTACCAGTCCACCGGAGCCTGCGCCGATGACCACCAGGTCACAATCAAACTTCCTGGGACGTTGAAAACCCCGATAGACTCGGCGGGCTTTTAACCAGTCAACCAGCCATTTCGCCAACAGCGGGAACAACCCGAGCAGCACAAACGAGGTAATCAAACCGTTCGATACCACATCTCCAGGACTGGCAATCCTGCCCAGCTCGGTTCCGGCGTTAACAAACACCATGGTACCGGCGAGCATACCGACCTGGGATACCAGGTAGAACTGCCAGACCTTCATGCGCGTCACTGCCATCGCCAGGTTAACAGCAAAAAACGGAAACACGGGTACCAGTCGCAGGGTCAGCAGGTAGAAGACACCATCTCGGGCCATTCCCCGGTTGATCAGCTCGAGCTGGGTTTTGAAGCGACTCTGCACCTGCTCCTGGAACAACCAGCGTGCGATAACCATGGCCAGCGTGGCACCGATCGATGACGCAAAAGATACGAACACCGTACCCCAGCCCAGCCCAAACAGGGCACCGGCAGCGAGAGTCAGGAGGGTCGCAGCACCAGGCAGCGACAAGGCCGTGGCAACGACATAGATGCCAAAAAACACCCCGACAAACTCGACCGGGTGTGCCAATAACAGCTGTTCAAGCTCGGACTGTTCCCGTTTGACGTTCGCCAGCGTCAGGAGCTGGTTAAGGTCAAAGTAGAAAAATGCACAAAGGGCCAGGACGACAGACGCCAGAACAGCCCAGCGGGAGGCAGACATAAAAACTCCTTGTTACTAACGGACTCGCCGATCAGGCTTATCGATGCTCAGGGACGCGCATTGTTACATACCGCCGCCGGAAAGTTGAAAACATTGGCAGCATCCGCTCTTTTCAGCCTGCCCTGACTAGAAGGAAAACGGTCGATGCGAGTATCATGCCGGTCGCAAAGAAGAGAAACCCGCATGACCGAAACAGCCTGGCGAAAACTAAGCAAACTCAGGGACAAATTTGCTGATCTACGGATTGCTGACCTGGTAGCCAGTGACAGCCGTCTGGCGAGCTACTCAATCAACACCTGCGGACTCTATGCCGACTTCTCCAAGCACCTCGTCGATGACGAGGTCATGTCCGCACTCCTGGAACTTGCCAGCGCGAGACGGGTGTTGGTAAGAGCCAGGGACACCTACACGGGTGAACAGGTCAACCCAACTGAAGGACGTGCAGCACTGCACATGGCCCTGCGCCAGCCGAATGCCATCCCGGCCATGCGGGAGGAGCTCATGGCCGCCCGAGCGAGCATCAAGGCTGTCGCTGACGCCATTCGTTCAGGCGAGCGGCGCGGACCTAACGGGGACGCCATCACCGATATTATCAATATTGGTATAGGCGGCTCCGATCTGGGGCCGAAGATGGTCTGCACCGCCCTGCACGAATTCGCAGACGGTCCTCAATGTCACTTCATCTCCAACGTCGATGGCGCTGAGCTGCAGGTCCTGCAGCGCAAGCTGAACCCTGCCACCACTGCCATTCTGATTTCCAGCAAAACCTTTACCACAACCGAAACCCTGCGCAACGCTGACTCGGCACTAACGTGGCAAGCAACCAGCCTGGGCCTTGAGCATGCAGCCAGCCAGGCGATCGGGATAACAGCAAGTCCGGAAAATGCCCTCGCCTTTGGTATTCCGGAAGAGTCTCTGATCACTTTCCCCGAGGCCATCGGCGGCCGCTATTCCCTGTGGTCGGCTATAGGCCTGCCTATAGCCATAGCGCTGGGCTTTGACAGGTTCACGGAGCTGCTTGACGGAGCGGCTGCCATGGATCAGCACTTCCTGAACGCGACCCCAGACAGCAACCTGCCCCTGATTCTTGGGCTACTGGGTATCTGGTACAACAACGTGGCACAGGTCCACAGCCACGCGGTTGTACCCTACTGCGAGCGCCTGGGACTCCTGGTCAGTTACCTGCAACAGCTGGATATGGAAAGTAACGGCAAACAGACCGGGCTGGATGGCAAGGTCGTTGAGCATGCAACCGCACCCGTTATTTGGGGGCAAACCGGCACCAACGGCCAGCATGCATTTTTCCAGCGGCTGCACCAGGGCACCCGCTTCGTCCCTGTGGACTTCATTGCCACGGTTAAAGACAACCTCAGTATGGACTCACATCACCGTATGCTGCTGGCCAACATGATCGCTCAGAGCGAAGCGCTGATGGTCGGCCGGCAGACGGACGATCTCCATAGATATCACCCCGGCAACCGACCAAGCACTACGATATTGCTGGAGGAACTGAAGCCGTCGACTCTTGGCGCCCTGATCGCACTCTACGAACACAAGATTTTTGTGCAGGCAGCAGTCTGGAATATCAACCCTTTTGACCAATGGGGTGTGGAGCTCGGCAAGGTCCTGGCCAGTTCTGTACTCGAGGGCAACACAGATCATGACACTTCCACCCTCTCGCTCATGAAGAAAACCGGGCTCCTGGATTAGTGGCGGTTGCTTTCAAAACAACCAGAGCGGGCGTGAGCTACGAAGTTCGCACCGCGGGACAGACGGTAAGACTCTACACCAACGGTGCTTTCCACTCCCAGTACAACCCACGCCACCTGTTTACCGGTGCCGTCTGGGACCTGCTCAGCCTGCCCTCCCTGTCCACGGACAGGGCGGTACAAGACGCGCTGGTCCTCGGAGTCGGCGGAGGAACGGTTATCCATCAATTGGACGCCCTGCAGGACATCCAGCGAGTCATCGGGATTGAGCTGGATCCCGTTCATCTGCAGATCGCCAAGCGTCATTTCGCCCTGTCCTACCGCCATACAGAACTCACCATTGCTGATGCCCGGGACTGGATGAGCCGGCAGACAGAGCAGTTTGATTACATCGTTGATGATGTGTACCTGCATGGTGAAACCGACCCGGAGCGACCTTTTTTCCCTGACCGGCAGTGGTGTGACCTCCTGAGGCGTCATCTCAAGCCCGGAGGCGCGGTCGTACAGAACCATATAGACAGCGCCCACGCTCGAGACGTCAAACAATGCTTCGACCGGCTTTTTGATCGGGTCCTGGTCTACAGCAACACCCTGTACAGCAACACGGTTCTTGCTGGCTTTTGCACCAGTGCGAGCAAAGCAGAACTCAAGCGGCGTTGCGCACAGAAACTGAATCGCCTGCCCCGCGGCGCGACCGGCCGGCTTCGTCACCGCATCAGCTAGATCCTGGGAAAACAAACGGGCAGACAACCTTGGCAGACAAACAACACACCCATCACCCAAGTACAGGAAAACAGAGTATGCTGGCACGATGAGAAATATCCTGTTTATCACCGCCGATCAGTGGCGCGGCGAGTGCCTCTCGCGCCTCAATCACCGCGTACAGACTCCTCACCTGGATGCCCTGGCTGCTGATGGCATGCTGTTCAGCCAACACTACGCCAACGCCGCCCCGTGTGGCCCCTCGCGTGCCAGCCTACATACCGGGATGTACCTCCAGAACCACCGCTCAGGCACCAACGGTACGCCCCTGGACGCCAGGCACACCAACTGGGCTCTCGAAGTCCGTAAACACGGCTATGACCCGGTGCTGTTCGGGTACACGGATACCGCCAATGATCCGCGGCAGTTCGACCCCGATCATGAGTACATGCGCACCTACGAAGGACCCTTGCCGGGTATCAACCCGGTTGTCCTGATGGGTACTTTCCCCCATGCCTGGGCCGAGTGGCTCGCCACCCAGGGCTACCCGATTCCCGAACCCAACTGGCAACTGTACACCGCGAAACAGGAGGGGCAGGAATACGAAACCGGCGGGACGCATCCCCTGGCGCTCGACTTACCGCCGGAGCATCATGATACGCACTATATGGTCGACCAGGTCATCGACTACATCGGCAACCAGAACCAATCGTGGATCGTCCACCTGTCGCTGCTGCGCCCCCATCCACCCTGGGTTGCACCGGCGCCCTATAACCAGCTCTATCCACCCGCAGAACTGACGAACTTCAACCGCCAGGTGGATCCCCGGCAGGAGGCGGCCCAACACCCGTTCCTGCAGCACTACCTCAGCCGCCCCCACTTTGCAGCGCCCACCGATGATCGGAAGACAGCAAGGCTGAAGGCATCCTATTTCGGGCTGATGACAGAAGTCGATGATAACCTCGGGCGGCTGTTCGCTTACCTGAAGCAGGCCGACCAGTGGGACGACACGCTGATTGTCTTTACATCAGACCATGGTGAACAGATCGGCGATCACTGGCTGATGGGTAAAACCGGTTATTTCGATGAGTCCTATCACATCCCCCTGATCATTCGGGACCCGGATCAACACGGATGCCGGGGAGCGGTCGTCCAGCACTTCACGGAAAACGTCGACATCATGCCTACCATGCTGGACTGGCTCCAGATCGATGTACCGCGCCAGTGCGATGGGCGATCTCTTAGCGAGTCTCTCCAGACCGGCACGGCACCGGCAGAGTGGCGCGATGCCGTTCACTGGGAATATGACTTTCGCGATATCCCTAAAGGTTCGGACATGGAAGCGGAGCTGGGGCTGACACCGGATCAGTGCACACTCAATGTCATCCGGGATAATGCCGGCAAGTATGTGCATTTCACCGGGCTGCCACCCCTGTTTTTCGACCTGGAGAAGGATCCGGGTGAACACGTCAACCAGGCGGGAAACCCAGACTACCTCTCTACCGTCCTGAACTACGCCCAGCGGCTGCTGTCATGGCGAATGAACCATGATGAACGGACCCTGACCCATGTCGCCCTCACCGAGCAGGGAGTCATATCGCGACATGAGCCGAGGTACTGACATGCGATTCGCTGTTATCGGAACAGGCATGATGGGGTGTGAACACATTCGCAACCTGGCTCACAACGATGAGGTCGATCTGATTGCCGTCGCGGACCCCAACCCAAGGTCACTGGACTGGGCACTCAAAGCCTGCGGCACGCGCTTTACACCGAAGGCTTGCGCGAGTACCGCCGAGGTCATTGACCTGCAGCCGGATGCGGTGATCATTGCCAGCCCGAATTACACCCACTGCCAGCTGGTCAAGGACTTCGCGGATTCTCCCATTCACCTGCTGGTCGAGAAGCCAATGACCACGACGCTGGCCGATGCCCGAACACTGGTTGAAATCGCCGATCAACGGTCGGCTCTCACCTGGGTCGCCATGGAATATCGGTACATGCCCACCACCCAGTCGTTCCTGAGCAACCTGGCGAGGGTGGGCGACCTGAAGATGCTCTTCATACGTGAACATCGTTTCCCGTTCCTGAAGAAGGTCGACAACTGGAACCGCTTCAACCGCTTCACCGGTGGCACGCTCGTCGAGAAATGCTGCCACTTCTTCGACCTGATGAATCATGCGATCGATGCCAGACCTCTCCGCGTCATGGCTTCCGGCGCGCAGGACCTCAATCACCGCGAAGAGCGTTACGACGGCGAACAGCCAGACATCATCGACAACGCCTTTGTCATCGTTGACTACGCCAACGGTGTACGCGCCTGCCTGGACCTTTGCATGTTCGCTGAAGGCAGTCCCAATGAACAGGAACTGGTAGCCACCGGTTCCCTCGCCAAACTGGAGGGATGGATTCCGGAAAACAGGCTTACCCTGGCATCTCGAGTGGATCGCAAGGTAACCGAGATACCGGTACCACCAGACACACGGATCAGGTACGAGGGAATGCACCATGGCTCCAGCTACCTGGAACAGGTTCAGTTCATCAACGCGATCAAAGCCGGTACTCAGCCGGAGGTGACCAGCCAGGACGGCTATTGGGCTGTGGCTATCGGTATAGCCGCCCAACAGGCTATTGCCCGCGGTGAGGTTGTTCCCGTTGAGCGCCTGTAATCAGTCAGCTTCACCAAAT
>CAXPUI010000313.1:0-3218 GCA_964220205.1 Candidatus Allofontibacter communis
AGCAGAAGCAATCGACGACAAGACCCTAGCGATGATGGCGGGCGCCATACGCGAAGCGTTTGAGGAGTCTGGAGTCCTGTTGGCCCGCCCTGCTGGAGGCTCAGAATTAATCTCCGGCAAACACCTGACAAAACTGGACACTTATCGGGATCAGCTCAACAGAGGAGAACTGTCCCTCCTTGATTTTCTCAAACAGGAAGACCTGAGGTTAGCGTGTGACTGTTTGCAACACTTTGCCCACTGGGTCACACCACCCATGATGCCTAAGCGGTTTGACACGCACTTCTACCTGGCAATTGCACCTGATGATCATCTGGCTGTACATGACGGTCATGAATCAGTGGACTCCATCTGGATCACACCTGGTGATGCCATCAGCGGTTCGCAAAACGGCCGATATACCATTATTTTTCCCACGCTGCTCAACATCGAAATGCTGGCCTTAAGCCAGGATGTCAAGCAGGCAATGGAAATGGCCCGGGCACGCACTATCGTCGAAGTACTACCCTGGACGGAACAACGGGACGATGGGAACTATATCTGTATACCCGCGCAGGCAGGCTACCCTTACAGCGAGCAGAAGATTCCAGATAAGCAGGGCTGAGGTGTGAGATCAACCACCAAAGTCGTCCAGGAAGATGTTTTCCCGTTCGACCCCTAGGTCTTCCAGCATACCGATGACCGCCGCATTCATCATCGGCGGTCCGCACATGTAGTATTCACAATCTTCCGGAGCCGGGTGATCCTTCAGGTACTCGTCGTAGAGCACATTGTGTATGAATCCGGTAAGACCATCCCAGTCTTCCAGGTTCTGATCTGATAACGCGATATGCCAGTCGAAATTGTCGTTCTCAGCAGCTAGCTGATCATATTCATCAACGTAGAAAAGTTCTCGTTGATTTCGCCCCCCGTACCAGAAACTGATCTTCCGATCGGTGCCGATCCGCTTTAACTGGTCGAAGATATGCGCACGCATCGGCGCCATGCCCGCTCCACCACCACTAACAACCATTTCTGCCTCGGTCTCTTTGGCGAAAAATTCACCGTAGGGTCCGAAAATCGTCACCTTGTCTCCAGGCTTCAGCGAGAAAATATAGGAAGACATAGGCCCGGGAGGAAAATCTGTGCCCGGTGGCGGCGAGGCGATCCGGATATTGAACTTCATAATGCCCTTTTCTTCCGGGTAGTTTGCCATTGAGTAGGCACGAATAGTGGTCTCGTCCACTTTCGATGTGTGATCGAAAACACCAAACTTATCCCAGTCGCCTCGATACTCCTCGTCGACGTCAATATCCTTGTAATCCATCGCGTAAGGGGGAATTTCAAACTGCACATAACCGCCGGCTCTGAAGTCAACTTCTTCACCTTCCGGCAATTTCAGCACAAGCTCCTTGATGAAAGTCGCAACGTTGTCATTCGAAATAACCTCGCACTCCCACCGCTTTACGCCAAAGAATTCCGCTGGAACCTCAATTTGCAGGTCCTGCTTTACTGCCGTCTGGCAAGACAGGCGCCAGCCATCTTTAGCTTCCCCCCGAGTGAAATGGCCTTCCTCGGTCGACAGCATCGACCCACCGCCACTAAGGACCTTGCAACGACATTGGGCACAGGTACCGCCACCACCACAGGCAGAGGAGAGAAAAATTCCGGCGTCAGCCAGGGTGTTCAAAAGCTTACCACCCGCCTGAGCGACAATCGTTTTCTCCGGATCACCATTGATTTCAATGGTCACGTCACCGCTCGAGACCATCATCTTCCGGGCATAGAGAATGACAAAAACCAACAGCATGATGACGCTAGTGAACATGCTGACACCAAGAACGATTTCAATGTAGTTCATCGCTTACTGCCCTTACAGTGAAATACCGCCGAAAGACATAAAGCCCAACGACATCAAGCCAACAGTAACAAACGTAATACCCAGCCCGCGTAAACCTTCAGGGACATCGCTGTATTTCATCTTTTCTCGAATACCTGCCAGCACAACAATGGCGATCGCCCAGCCGACTCCTGAGCCGAAGCCATAGACAACACTCTCGGCCAGATTATAGTCGCGGTTCATCATGAACAACGACGCGCCAAGAATTGCGCAATTAACGGTAATCAGAGGCAGGAACACCCCAAGCGCGTTGTAGAGGGCGGGGAGATACTTATCTAGAAACATTTCAAGAATCTGCACCATAGCCGCGATCACGCCGATGTAGGCGAGATAAGCCAAAAAGCTCAAATCAACATCAGGTAACCCTGCCCATGCCAACGCTCCAGGAGCAAGCAGATACTGGAACATCATGTTGTTTACCGGCACAGTGATGGTCAGCACGACCACAACCGCTATACCGAGGCCAAAGGATGTTTCAATCTTTTTGGAAATTGCAATGAAGGTACACATACCCAGAAAGAACACCAGCGCCATGTTGTCGATGAAAACAGCGCGGACAAACAAACTCAAATAGTACTCAAGCATGTTCAGACCCTCGTCATAGCGGTATTGCCACCGATTTCGTATTCAATCTCCTCGACCTGTTCCGTCTTCCAGGCTCGAAGGGCCCAGATCAGGAGGCCGATGATGAAAAAAGCGCTCGGCGGCAGAAGCATGAGGCCCATGGGTGAGTACCAACCACCACTGGTAACCAGTGGCATTATTTCATAGCCGAAAAGACTGCCCGAGCCAAAGAATTCCCTGATGGTAGCCACCAGCATGAGCACGACACTGTAGCCAAGCCCATTACCTACGCCATCAATAAAACTCAGGCCCGGCGGGTTCTGCATGGCAAATGCTTCTGCGCGTCCCATGACGATGCAATTAGTAATGATCAGGCCAACGAAGACGGTCAGTTGCTTACTGATGTCATACGCAACAGCACCCAGCACCTGGTCAACGACGATCACCAATGACGCGATGATCGTCATCTGAACAATGATACGGATGCTGCTTGGAATGTGATTACGAATCATCGAAATGAACAGGTTCGAAAAGGCACACACGGTGGTCAACGCAAGACACATCACCAGCGCCACACTCATCTTTGTCGTCACCGCAAGCGCGGAACAGATACCCAATATCTGTAACCCGATAGGGTTATTGTTGAAGAGCGGGTTCATCAACACTTCTTTGGATTTCATCGCTGTCTAACCTCGAATGTCCTGCAGGATTGGGCCGAAACCTTCGTCACCCATCCAATAACTAATAAGATTACTGACGCCACGACTTGTCAGAG
>CAXPUI010000314.1:0-4320 GCA_964220205.1 Candidatus Allofontibacter communis
GCTCCACTTGCGACAAGGCGCAAGAGCGGGTCGCTGTGACGGGAACAAATACTGCTCGATCAAGGCAAATCTTTCATCGCCATTTTCCCGGTTCGCGACTGAACCTTCAAACAGTTTGTCGTCAACGCCGACGTGATCGAACCATTCACGGGTATTCACTGACCTTGCCCGAACAGCGCCTTTGCTTGCCGACTCAGCTCTGATGACCAAAGACTAGTGCAGACACCCATGGTTTCCTCGGTCCGCCCGTTACGACGGCCAGCAGCGGCTCTCCCGCTTCCTGCAGCAAAGCACAACCTGAGCGGCCAGAGACAACCAGGGACAAAAAGTACGACTTTGGACTAATGTGCTTGAGAGTGACGCTGCTGTATGGCAGTGTTGCCACCGAATTTCAGAGTCAGACCCGAGAAATCCGATGTCAGAGTTAGAGACCTTCCGCAGCGAAACCAGAGAATGGCTCGAGGCGAACTGCCCCCAAGAGATGCGCGACCTGTCTTTTCACTGGGAAGATGCCCATGAGATATACCGCCGTCCTGAAGCCAAGATCTGGCTGGAGAGAATGGCGGCAAAGGGCTGGGTTGCACCCGCATGGCCATCCGAATATGGCGGCGGAGGTCTGGCATCGGACCAGGCCCTGATCCTGAACCAGGAAATGAAACGTATTAAGGCCACGGCACCTTCCTCGGGGATGGGCCTTACTATGATCGGGCCAACGCTTCTGGAATTTGGTACCGAGGAACAGAAACAGCGACATCTACCCAGCATCTGTGATGGCACGATCCGCTGGTGTCAGGGCTACAGCGAGCCAGGTGCTGGTTCTGATCTGGCCGCCTTAAAGACCCGAGCGGACATCGAAGGCGATCATTTCATCATTAACGGACAAAAAATCTGGACCTCAGGTGGCCAGCATGCAGATTGGATGTTTGCACTGGTCCGAACCGACCCCGACAGGAAACACGATGGGATCAGCTTCGTTCTGTTTGACATGCATCAACCCGGCGTCACCGTAAAACCTATCGCCTTGATTTCGGGATCTTCGCCCTTCTGCGAGACTTTCCTGGATAACGTAATCGCCAGCCGCGATGACCTGATAGGCGAACTGAACAAGGGCTGGACGGTTGGCAAGCGCCTCCTGCAATACGAGCGATCCGGTATCGGTGGTCTGGCTGGCGCCAAGAAAAAGGAAAAGAAGGTCGTGGTTAACCCGCTGATTAGCATCGCCAAAAGCTACACTGGCACAGCGGCAGGAAAAATAGCTGATCACAGCGCACGCGCAAAAATACTGGATCACACGATGCGCGAACGTGCCTTCAAACTGACCGCACAGCGTGCCTCCCAGGAGAACCGCTCCGGTGGAACACCCGGCGCAGCAACATCCATATTCAAGCTGGTAGGCGCTAATCTCGAACGCGACGCCAAGGAACTTAAGGCCGAATTAATGGGCAGCAACGGCGTTGGCTGGGAGGGCGATGGATTTTCAGATGATGAACTCAACAGCACGAGAATGTGGCTGAACAGCCGCGCAGTGACCATTTACGGCGGGACCAATGAAGTGCAGATGAACATCATCAGCAAGCGCGTCCTCGGCCTGCCTGACTAGACCTCAGGCGATTGCATGATTCCTGCCGGATTAACGGGCTGTCTGATCGGCTGCGCTGACGTCAGGTCCTGACATGGCTAACCATTACCAGGGCAGCCTTATCTTCATGACCGACCCCATCTGCTCCTGGTGCTGGGGAACCCTACCTGCCATATTCGAGCTAATGTCTCTCTACGAGGAGCGACTCGACTTCAAATTAAAATGCGCAGGCCTTCAAGTCGGTGCCCGTGAACCGTTAAGCCAGGCTCACAAGGACAACCTGCTGCGCCTGTGGGGAGAGGTGGCGGAAGTCACTGGCCAGCGTTTCACCTTTGCCTTTCCTGACACCGACAACTTTATCTATCACAGCGAACTGGCCTGCCGAACCATCCAGCTCGCCCGACGAGAACTCGGCGAAGAACCCTGGCAGATTTTTCACGATCTTCAGCAGGCCTTTTATGTGGACAGTAGAAACCTGTCAGACCTGGAGGTTCTTCACGAACTATCCAGCGCTATCGGCATCAATCAGGCGGACTTCATGAGCGCTATGCAAGGCGAGGAGATCGTAGACCTGACCCGAACGGAGTTCGCCTGGTGCGAAAAAGTCGGCATATCAGCGTTACCCACAGTCTTCCTCGATCTCGGTGAAGGACCACGACTGGTTGCCGGTGGCTACGCGACGGCAGACAGTTTGAACCAGGAAATCAGCGCTCGCCTTACAACGCACTAGCAGCCGAAAGCGAAGAAGGCGAGAAGCAGGTATACTGGCGCTTTCCAACCCAGGCAAATTGTTGAACGACCTCTCCCCTGGTCTCACGTCGATCGAAGACAAGAGCACCTTAGCTTCCCTGAAGGTACATGATTACCGGTATCTCTGGATTGGTATGCTCGCGTCTGCTTTTGCTTTGAACATGCAACTGGTGGCCCAGGGCTGGCTCGTCTATGAGATGACGGGTTCCGCCATAAATCTGACCTGGGTAACCTTGGCATTCATGGTGCCGCAGGTCGTTTTCTCGCTGGTTGGCGGACTGCTCGCCGACAGATTTCCAAAGAAACCGGTCATTGGTTTTGCTCCCGTGCTGAACGGCATTGCCACCCTCATCATGGCGTTGATTATCATGTTCGGTAATGTGACCTTCTGGGACTTCATCTGGGTCGGCGTCATCAACGGCACCGTACTAGCTCTGTCCATTCCCGCCCGTACAGCCTTCATTCCTGAAATCGTAGGCGACTCATTGATGTTCAATGCCATGGCATTTAACACCGCCTCCTGGAATCTGTCCCGAATTCTTGGTCCTGCTTTAGCTGGCTTTATGATCGCTGTTTTTGCAGACGGGGATACCACGTCAACTTATGGCGTCGGCCTGGTCTACCTGGTGTTGAGTGGCCTTTACCTGATCTCCGCGATTACCGTGCTGCCAATCAGACACTCCGGCAAACCAAGTCATCAGGCGGTCGGCAGCCCCTTGCAGGAATTAGAAGAAGGGTTTAGCTATGTGATCGGCTCACCCGTGGTTGGCGGCCTTATTCTACTTTCCATTTTGCCTTTTCTCTTCGGCCTGACTATCAACACTCTACTACCTGCATTTTCAACAGATATCCTTCAGGGAGGACCCGACGACCTGGGTCTACTCATGACCGGCATGGGGGTCGGCGCAATTCTCGGGTCGCTGGCTCTCGCTAAAATGGGGAACGTCAGCCACAAGGGATACTGGCTGCTCGGGACCAGCGTCCTCTGGGGAGCGCTGGGTTCAGGTTTCGGCCTGACGACAAACTTCATCATTGCAACGCTGATAATCGGCTTGATCGGATTTATTTCCGCGGTCAATATGTCAATGAACCGCTCCCTGGTTCAATTGCAGGTCGAGCAACGCATGCGCGGGAGGATAATGAGCATCGATATGATGTCCCATGGGCTGATGCCCCTCGGGGTACTGCCTATAGGTTACATCGCAGAAACAGTCAGCATACCCGCAGGCCTGGTCGTCAGCGGGCTGATCCTCTGCATCAGCACTGTCATCCTGGGCGCAATGATGCCAAAAGTCAGGGCTATCAATATCGGCTACCAGGGCGAGGCCAACTAACGTGCTAGGTATTGCGGGTTATTTCTGGCGAATGTGTCTGCTGCGTGCCGGTCCTGAGGCACTGCCTTCATCTAACTTCGTGACCGGGTTCGTCCTGGCCCTGTACCTGCCCGTTGCGATTACGGTGTCCAGCCTGACCCGACCCGGAGAAGCGGTTGACGTAACCCTGATTGTCGTCGCAACCGGCATCCTCATGCAGGCAATCGTGACTTTTGCCCTGACAGCCTACAAAGGTCTTAAGCAGCGTTTCAGGGCAACCTGGACAGCACTACTTGGCACCAACGCCTTCATGCTGATCGTGTTACTTCCCTTCAGTCTGATCATTGTCAATGTAGAAAATCAGACACTGAGGCTCTTCGCCGACTCCGCGTGGTGGATATGCTTCGGCTGGTGGCTCGCTATTGCCGGCCACATCTATCATCGGGCTATCAATGTCAGCGTCCTCCAGGGTTCGGCCATCGCTTTCCTGACCGAAATGCTGTCTGTTTTTGTCACCCTGTCCGTTATTCCGGGAAGTTAGATGCACGTTCACATACTGGGTATCTGCGGCACCCTGATGGGCAGTATCGCGCTGCTCGCCCGGGAACAGGGTCACACCGTGACAGGCTCTGATGAAAACGTCTATCCACCTATGAGCACCCAGCTCGCCGATGCAGG
>CAXPUI010000315.1:0-2723 GCA_964220205.1 Candidatus Allofontibacter communis
CAAAAAGTGATGACTGAATGGAGACTCTCTCTGATAGCGAGAAAGGCGTTTTTCGCGATAGCGTTGTGAAGTTTCTCGATAAGGAGGTGCTGCCGTTCTACGAAGAATGGGAGCGGGCTGAAATCTGGCCTCGAGACCTCTGGTCAAAAATGGGTGAGGCTGGCTTCCTTTGTATTGATATGCCATCTGACTATGGTGGTTATGGCGCGTCATTTGAACTGAGCTGTATCCTCGTTCACGAAGTCGCGAGGGCTGGGCTTGGCGCCCTGGCCAGTGGTATTTCCGTGCACTCGGATATTGTCGCTCCCTACATTCTGCACCTGGGTACAGAAGAACAGAAACAGAGAATCCTGCCGGGGATGGTAACCGGAGAAATCGTGGGCGCTATCGCAATGACAGAGCCGGGTGCAGGCAGCGATCTGCAGGGCATCAGGACGTCAGCAGTAAAGGATGGTGATGATTATGTGATCAATGGTGCCAAGACATTCATTACGAATGGGCAGCATTGCGATGTCGTTATCGTTGCCGCTAAAACTGATCCCAAGGCGGGTGGACGCGGGATGACGCTGTTCACCATGAAAAGTGATTCGCCCGGTTTTGCCAGGGGCAGGAACCTCGAAAAAGTCGGTCTGAGTTCCGGCGACACCTCAGAAATGTCCTTTGTTGATGTACGTTTGTCCGCGGCAGATGTCCTCGGAGGCGAGGGTGAGGGTTTCGCCAACCTGATGAACGAATTACCCCGGGAGCGCCTGATTCTTGGAGTCGGCTGTGTCGGGGCGGCAGATGGTATCCTTGAGCAGACTGTATCTTATGTCCGCGAGAGAAGGGCTTTTGGCGAGTTGCTCAGCAGCTTTCAGAATACCCGGTTCGAACTCGCGGATGTCAAGACCGAGATCGAGTTGAACCGGGCACTGACAGAGAAGTGTATTGACACATATATTGACGGAACGCTCACGACAGAGGAAGCGTCGATGGTCAAGCTGGCCAGTTCAGAGATGCAGGGTAAAGTCGTGGATCGATGCCTGCAGCTGTTTGGTGGTTATGGTTACATGAAGGAATATCCGATTGCCCGGGCGTATGTAGATGCGCGTGTGCAGAGAATTTATGGCGGAACTTCTGAGGTAATGAAAGAGCTCATTGCTCGGGGTCTGGTGGGAAGATAGGTGGGAAGTTAAGAGAGGGAAAATGGAAAACAATATTGGCAGCATTCTGACTCGTCGTGCGGAACTTAATGCTGATCGTGAAGCTTATGTCGACAGTCAGTCCGGTCTTCGCCTGACATTCAAGGAACTTAACGAGCGCACCAACCAGGTCGCGCAGATGCTGTTGGAGCTTGGCGTACAGAAAGGCGATCGGGTTGGCATCATGATGATGAACAGTGCAGAGTTCGTCGAAGCCTACTTTGCGATCGCCAAGATCGGCGGGGTGGTCGTGCCGCTGAACTGGCGACTCGTGGCAGATGAACTTGAATTCATCCTCAAGGATAGTGGCACGACGACGTTGATTTTCGGGGACGAATTCACGGATCTGGTCACTGATCTGCACAGTCGAGGTGAAAAAACTGATATCGCCAACTGGCTGCACTCTGCGACCGCTTCGGAGTCTCACTTCGCGAAAGACTATGAGGCTCTTCGTAACGCCGCCAGTTCAGACGAGCCAGTCTGCTCCGTGGTGGATAGCGATCTGCTCTATATCATGTATACCTCGGGTACAACGGGTTTGCCGAAGGGGGTTGTGCATTCACACGAAACAACCCTTTGGGCGCTCCTGACGTTCCAGGCAACCGCTGACTTGCACGATGGCGATCGCTACCTGGCAGCGCTGCCGATGTTCCATGTCGGTTCGTTGACGCCCGTTACACTGAATGTCTACGCCGGTGTTACCAGCATCGTCATGCGTGAGTTTGATCCGACGAGGGCCTGGGAGCTATTCGGCGAAGAGAAGATAAACAATGCCTTGCTGGTTCCGGCGATGCTTAATTTCATGATTCAGGTCGATGGCCTGGATCGGTTTGATTTTTCTCATCTCCGCTGGATACAGAGTGGCGCGTCACCGCTACCGGTCAGCTTGATTCAGCAATATGCTGACATTGGTATAGACATCCATCAGATCTACGGGCTGACGGACAGCTGTGGACCGGCCTGCCTCATAACGGGTGAGGATGCTATAGCTCGCATCGGCTCAACCGGCAGAGGCTTCTTCCATACGGATATCCGCATCGTTGACGCTGACGGAGAGGATGTCGAACCTGATACTCAAGGTGAAGTCTGGGTTAAAGGCCGCCATGTCATGCTGGAATACTGGAACAGGCCAGAGGCTACGGCTGACACCATCACCCAGGATGGATGGTTGCGTACTGGGGATGTCGCAACCATCGATAGTGATGGATTCATTTACATCCAGGACCGGATCAAGGACATGATCATATCCGGCGGTGAGAATGTTTACCCGGCGGAAATTGAAAATGTCATTCTGACTCATCCGGATGTTGCGGAAGTCGCAGTTATCGGCCAGCCGAGTGAAAAATGGGGAGAGTCGCCGTTTGCCGTAGTCGTACGGAAAAGCGAAGCGTTGAGCGAGGCTGATGTGTTGGCGCATTGCGACGGTAAGCTGGCGAGATTCAAGCTTCCAAAAGGAGCCGCGTTTATCGATCTGCTGCCGCGGAATCCCAACGGTAAAGTGTTGAAACGATTGTTGCGGGAGGACTTCCCCGGGCCAGCAGC
>CAXPUI010000316.1:0-3190 GCA_964220205.1 Candidatus Allofontibacter communis
GGGAGGTCCTCCATGAAGAATTGCAATCCCCTCTTATTACGCAACAACTTGTCCAGCTTGCACTGGTTTACAAAGAGTTGCTGATGACCTCTATCGAGGCAGAGCTTGCCATCGCTGATCCGGACGAACGGAGAGCCGCAGCGCGACTCATCGCTATCACTCTATGGGGTGCGCACGAGGATATGATGACGCGGTATGAACGCGAGGGCGGATTTGACCTCATTATAGAAATTGTGAGAACCATTAACCGGGTCGAGACCTTCTGTCGTCCCCTCTTTAGACATTCGGGTGAGATTTAAACAAAGCTGATTGCGATACCGGCCGTGGACAGCTAATTGACGAAAAACCCCAGCGCCAGCGCCTTCCTAGGGGAATTGGCAGGCACTGGCACTGGGAAACAGCAACTTGCGGTCAGATCTCGTAACCGAACTCGAGACCAATCTGTCGGGGGTTATACCAGAAGAGCGAACCCGTTGCCGTTCGACCGCGGAGAATCTCTTCGTTATCCAGGTTGGTGCCATAAAGGGCAATTCGCCACTTCTCGTCCGGGCTATGCAAACTTACACGGCCGTTCGATCGTTGAAAGCTTGGAATCTCGGTAGTGTTTTGGGAGTTTGTGTACTGACTCGAAACCCATGCGCGGTCAAGATAAAAATCCAATCTCCAGCCATTACTTAGCGGCATGGTGTAGTCGATTGAAAGCGACGCGCTGTGGTCGGGGGCAAAGATCAGTTCACTGCCTTTGATCGTGGATGAAAATTCTTCTGCGTGGGTGACTTCGGTATCGTTGTAATCAGCCGCGAGGCGAATATTCAGTCTTTCCGTGACCATCGCATTAATTTCGACCTCGAGACCCTTAATATCCGCACCACCACTGTTGACGTTATAGACGTCACCGGTACCGATTGCCGGATTAACCTCATGCACGATCATGTCGTTCCACTCGAGAAAGTAGGCAGAACTCTGCAATGCGACACGGCCATCAAACAACGTTGTCTTGACACCAAGCTCGTAGTTGTCCACTTCATCGCCGTCAAAGAACAGGCCCGACAAAATAGATGAGGCATCCAGGCCCTGTTGGCCAAAAGTATCCGCGTACCAGGCCAGGTTGTTGTTGACGTTGCCAGGCCTGAAGCCAGTCGTGAAGCCACCGTAAACCATCAGGTTGTCACGTGGCCTCCATGACAGGACGACCTTGGGAGAAACCGGCGTATCGTCCGTCTCCCTTTCAGATCGCTGGAAATGCTGCTCAATATCCGCTCTTCGAACGCCTGCGGTAAGTTCCAGCGTATCAGTCAGGTCGTAACTGAACTCTCCGAAAAAAGCCAGCTCTTCAATGAAGTCGTCATGATTGTTGGCAGGGTTCCCCTGTAGCAGGGGATCAAACGCCGCACCGGCAGCGTCACGGCCAGGGTAATAACCTGCAGTCTGGTTGCCTCCTGTATGGTCTTCGCTATCTTTCCAGAACGCACCGAGGGTCCAGCGAAACCTTTGATCTGCCGGTGATACCAGGGTGAATTCCTGGACCCACTGTTCCGTGTAGAAATCAGCAACATTGGAAATTGCCAGGATGTTTCGTCCGTCAGGAGTAAAGGCAGGCCCCGCGAGATTGAACAGTCCGGGCCAGCCCGGGCATAGGGCTGGGATGCCGAACGCAAGACCTACTGCAGCAGCCGTGGCACAGGACTCATGATCACCCGCCGCGGTAGCGCCAAAATAGAAGAAGTCCAGCAGCGCCGCATTATCTGCGGTACCTTCCGACACAGAGTCGACGGTACGATCCAGGTAGGACGTCGAGGAAGTCAGTGTTGCCCAGCCGAAGTCCTTTTCAATCACCAGGGAATAAATATCCACCTCATCTTTAGATGTCGGCGGTAGGCCAGGAATACGTGCACTAAGTACCCGATAAGGCTCGAATGTGGCAACACCGCCTTCACTCTCCTGTTCCGTGTGATGGATACCGGCAGTCACCGACCAGGATTCGCCTTCGAAGCGGAAATGGGCACGTACTCCGCTGTTCTGACCGGTGTTGTAGTCATCCTCGACCGGGGTCAGGTTATCGATAAAACCGGCCGTTTCCGAGTCCCAAGCAGTAATACGAATGGCCGCATTTTCGCCAAGAGGGATGTTAACCATGGCATCAATCCGCTGAGAGTTGTCGTCCGTCTCGCTCATCTTGGCGTAACTGACATTAACCGCGGCATCAAACCCTGAGGGATCGGGCTTCTTGTAAATGTAACGGATGGTTCCACCCTGAGAACCTTCACCAAAGAGGGTACCTTGCGGACCCTTCAATACTTCGACCCGTTCGATATCAAACAGCGTTCCGCTGATCTGGTTGTCAGGACCCAAAGCCGAAGTAACAGGCGTACCGTCGATATAGGTAGCAACCGTGGCCGAAACCGGTGCATATCCGACTTCGCCGCTCTGGGAGCTGACCCCACGTACGGTGTAACGTGACTGGCCATGCCCCCCACTGCCTCCCGCTGCCATGCTGAGACCGGGAATCATCGTGAATAAATCTTCCATGCTCTGGGACCCCGTGTCCTGAACCATTTGGTCCGTCACCGCGCTGATCGACACTGGCGTCTCCATCAAATTGGTATCACGGTAGGTCGCTGTGACAACAATCTCTTCCATGATGTCCGTATCCCCGGGTTGTTCTGCAAACACAGGTGAGAGGATAAAGATCGCAAGCAAGACTAGTGTTCTTTTCATGTGGGCCCCTAATATCTGATTTGATGTCAACCGTACCGCCTCAATCGGCTTATAATGTAGCCGACTATTTCATTGTAGTTTGCTACACTTAATCTGATTGTGACCAAATCGGCCAAACTTATCAACCATCGACTAGACGCTGGATAAAGTTTTGTGTAGCTCACAAAACTGAAAACTCCACTTAAAGGCCTTACCATGAAAGCTTCTCCCGTTACCGATCCCATTCTCGAAAACATCAGCCGCCTGGACCTGGAACGCAAGGCACTCGAGCTCGATGTCTGCGGCTATACTGTCATCGAGGACGCCATTGACCCGGATGTTACGGCTCGCGGACTGGACGCCGCTCTCCGCACCTTTCATGAGCGGACAGGGAAAAGACCGGATGTTGAAACCGGAGAAAACTTCGAAGGCTCCTGGGTTTCAAGATTTATGCTGCTTAAGGATCGCGCTTTCGAAGAAATCCTGATGGCCG
>CAXPUI010000317.1:0-2839 GCA_964220205.1 Candidatus Allofontibacter communis
ATGGTTCAGTTGGTTCGTCATAGGCCGCGGGATTATGGGTATAGGGTTGATGGAGATGTGGCAGATGAAGATGCAGCGGGTGACGATCAGGCCTTGCTCAGTCGAACCGCTGTGGATTTTACGGCCCGGCAGGCCATGCGCACCGCATCATTCTGGCTGATTTCAGGGGGCCATGCCTGTGCGCTCCTGAGTGTTTCGGCAGTTCTGGTACATCTGGTTCCGCAGTTGACAGGGGGGCTGGGCTTTTCACTGACGACCGCAGGCCTGTTTGTAGCGGTCCTGACGGGCTTTCAACTAATTGGCCAGCTTCTGGGAGGAGTCCTCGGGGATCGTTTCAACAAGCGCCTGATCTGTGTGTTGTGCATGTTCGGTCATGCTGCCGGTCTTGTGTTGCTGGCCTATGCAACTGATCTCTGGATGGTGCTGGGCTGCACGGTGTTACATGGTCTGGCCTGGGGTATCCGAGGACCCCTGATGGTGGCATTGAGGGCCGATTACTTCGGCCCTTCGTCTTTTGGAACCATCATGGGCTTTTCGTCGCTGATCGTGATGTTGGGAATGTCAGGTGGCCCGGTCTATGCGGGCTATCTCGCTGACCTTTATGGTGACTATCAACTGGCGTTTGCGACGCTGGCGTTGTCCGCCCTTGCGGGAGCCTGTTGCTTTGCGCTTGCCAGGCCCCCTGAGCTTCCTGACGAGTCATAGTTAGCAGGGCCTCAGGGGGTGCAGCCGCTGACCGGGTAGGCGACTACTTATCGAAAACCTGGACAGGCAAATGCGTATAGCCTTTTACGAAGGAAGAAAAAGTCCGTGATGGTTCGTCCATGACCTTGATCTTGTCAAAACGCACGAGAATCTCTTCCCAGAGAATACGCAGTTGCAGTTCGGCCAGGCGATTACCCATGCAGCGATGAATACCAAAACCGAAAGACAGGTGGTTGCGGACATTGGGTCGCTCGATATCCAGGGCATCAGGATTCTCGAAAACCTCCGGGTCACGGTTGCCTGAGACGTACCACATCAGAATCTGGTCGTTTTTCCGGATCTGCTTGCCGCCTATTTCGCAGTCGTTGTTTGCAGTTCGACGCATGTAAGCCAGAGGTGTTTGCCAGCGAATCAGCTCGGCGACCATCTTTGGCACCAGCTGCGGGTTGGCGATGAGCTTATCGTACTGTTCAGGGAATTGATTAAGGGCGTAAACACTGCCGCTCATACTGTTGCGCGTGGTGTCATTGCCACCGACGATCAATAGAATCAGGTTGCCAAGAAACTCCATGGGATTCATGTCTTGGGTTTCTTCACCATGGACCAGCATGGAGACGAGATCATCACCGGGATTTTCACGTCGTTCATTCCAGAGCCTTGTGAAGTATTCCAGGCACTCGAGTAGTTCCGCGCGACGCTGGTCTTCCGATTCGACTACTCCGCTACCGGGAACGGCCGTGGCGACATCAGACCAGCGGGTCAGTTTACGGCGTTCTTCAAAGGGAAAATCAAACAAGGTTGCCAGCATCCGAGTAGTCAACTCAATCGAAACGGTATCAACCCAGTCGAATGTTTCTCCACGGGGCAGGTTGTCAAGCACGTCTGCTGTCCGTTCCCGGATCAGGGGTTCGAGCTTTGCGAGGTTGGATGGTGCAACCACACCGGTAACGGTTTTGCGTTGCACGTCATGCACGGGTGGGTCCATGGCGATGAACATGCTGACATTGAGCGCGCCTTCCGGCAATTCAACGTCGACGGGAAAACCCAGGGTAATACCGTTACCTGAGGAAAAGTTTTCCCAGTCGCTGTCTACTTTTTTGATGTCCTCGTAGCGAGTGAGTGACCAGAATCTGCCAGCGAGATCAGTCTGATTGAAGTGGACGGGGTCCTCTTCCCGCAGACGTTTGAAGTAGTCCCAGAGCTTGTTTTCGCTGAACAGGCGCGGGCTGACCGGATTAATGTCTTCCAGGGCGAGTTCATAGGGGTCAGGAATATCACCGGTCATCGTGCTCTCTGAATCGCCCGGCCTTCTGAAATCTGTAGTTGGTTGAGTCGCTTCTGCTTCGCTCATAACCCGGTCTCTATTTGGTGCGAGGAGCTAGTGTAATGCATTTTTCAAATGCTCGCTGATTTCTATCAATTCCATGAATCCGGGTCCACAGATGAATTGACTCTGGTGTAAACTGCATTCGATGGATGAACCGAAATCGACATGCTGACCCAGGTTGAAACCCTGAAGGCAATGGGTATAGAGGTGTGGACGCTCAGGGGTAAAGCGACAGCGCCGCGTGAGGCCTTACCAGACGTTGCGGTACCTGAGGTTTCTTTACCAGTAGCCACAGCCTCGTCGGAAGAACCGCGCGAGCCGATGGTCAGCCAACCTGCGTCTGCCAGCCCTGCGATGCATCCGACTGTCCCGACGTTTCGGTTTGCCATGCTGCATTACGGGACGCTTGGCTTCTGCCTTGCGCTTGAAGAAGGCACAGACATACCGAGAAGGTTCTGTGATGACGTGGTCCGGGTCATGGCGGCTGAACCCCAGTCATTGAAGCAGCAGATTGTTACGTGGCCGATGCTTGAGACTTCCGGTATTGACCAGTCCTTCGATGCAGCGCGCCAGGTGGTAACCCAGAAGTTCAGCCAGATGCCAGCGAAAGTGATTGTCTTCGGCAGTGAGGTTGTACAGTATTTCGGCCCTCTCGAGAAAGCTCAAACCAATGCACCTGTACGTGTCGGCAGCCAAAGTTACCTGTTGATCTCGTCCCTCCAAGACATTCTGAAGTCCGCGGATAGAAAGCGTGAGCTGATGACGTTACTTGACGGCTGGCAGTAGGTCTGCCCATGGATGGCCGGG
>CAXPUI010000318.1:0-4553 GCA_964220205.1 Candidatus Allofontibacter communis
CTGAAAAAGGCCCGATATGACATTTCCCAGGAAGAGTTGCGGCCCTATTTCCCGGCACCGCGCGTGATTGAGGGCATGTTCGAGGTTGTGAGGCGACTGTTTGACGTGGAAATCGTAGCGACAACCGATATGCCGGTCTGGCATGAAGAAGTCATGACCTATGAGGTTCAAAAATCCGGCCAGCCGGTCGCACGCTTTTATCTCGACCTTTATACGCGCGACAACAAGCGAGGCGGGGCCTGGATGGCTGAATGCCGGGTTCGGCGGCGTGATGCGATGGGCGTCCTGCAGCTACCGGTAGCCTACCTGACCTGTAACTTCTCAAGACCCGTAGGGGATGATCCCGCTCTACTGACACACCCCGAAGTGGTAACCCTGTTCCATGAATTCGGTCATGGACTGCATGGCATGTTGACCCAGATTGATGATGCACCTGTCTCCGGTATCAACGGCGTTGCCTGGGATGCTGTTGAGTTGCCCAGCCAGTTCATGGAGAACTTCTGCTGGCAGGCTGAATCCCTGGCCTTTATCTCCGGCCACTATCAGACCGGAGAGCCGTTGCCGCCGGAGATGCTCGCCAAGCTGCTCTCTGCCAAAAATTTCCAGGCGGCCATGATGATGGTCCGGCAGCTGGAATTCGGCCTGTTTGATTTCCGTCTGCACGTCAATTACGACCCCGAACGGGACAATCAGGTCCAGGAAACCCTGGATAACGTAAGAAATGACGTAGCAGTCGTGAAGCCGCCCGCCGAGTATGCATTCCAGCACGGTTTCAGCCATATTTTCGGCGGCGGCTACGCTGCGGGATATTACAGCTATAAGTGGGCTGAAGTGCTGTCAGCCGATGCATTCGGCAAATTTATGGAGGACGGCATCTTCAACCGTCAAACTGGGGAGGAGTTCCTCTCGACCATCCTCGAGAAGGGTGGTTCGGAGGATGCGTTGGACCTTTTCATTGCCTTCCGTGGCAGGGAACCCGAAGTCGACGCCCTCCTCCGGCAAGAGGGAATTCTGTCGTAGGAATACGGTCCTGAATACCGCTCAAACACCCTGTTTTATTGACCGGCATCAAGTTGTGAAAACCCAAGACGCTGCTATAATGCGGGCCTTTGTTGCTCTGCAACAAAAGCGCTATCGGCTGTCGCTGGGACACGAGTGTAAAACGGTAATAAATCGCTGATCGATAGCAGTCAGTTATTAAATATGGAGTCTCATTCATGAATAGAGTGAAGCGGATGTGGCACGTCGGTTTGTCGCTGCTGCTGTTCAGTCATGCCGCGCTGGCGGACTGGTCAGCACTGAACCTGCGACAGGGTGTCACTGAAATCAGCCGCGGCGTCTATGACCTGCATATGATCATCTTCTATATCTGCTGCGTCAGTGGTGTCGTGGTATTTGGTGCGATGATTATATCGATGCTGATGCATCGGAAGTCAGTCGGCGCAGAACCAGCGACCTTCCACGAGAATACAAAACTGGAAATACTCTGGACGGTCATTCCGATCGTTATTCTCGTTGGGATGGCCGTCCCAGCGACCAGCACCCTGCGCGAGATGTATGAAGCAGGTGATGCTGACATTTCTATTGAGGTGCGAGGTTATCAATGGAAGTGGCAATACACCTACCTCAACGATGACCCCCAGCAAGAAGTTCAGTTCATGAGCGCCCTGCTCACCAGCCAGGATGAAATCTACAACCGGGCAAACAAAGGTGAGCACTATCTGCTGGACGTCGACAATCCTCTCGTTGTTCCAATCAACAAGCGGATTCGTTTCCTGGTAACGGCAGACGATGTCATCCACGCCTTCTGGGTCCCGGACTTCGCTGTGAAGAAAGACGCGATTCCCGGTTTCGTGCATGAAGCCTGGACAGTCATTGACGAGCCGGGTGTCTACCGCGGCCAATGCGCTGAGCTATGCGGTAAAGATCATGGCTTCATGCCAATCGTGGTCCACGCGGTCGAAGAGCATGAATATGACATGTGGCTGGCCGAACAGCAGGAACAAGCTGCCGCAGCCTTCGAGCTGGTTGGTAAGGAATGGACCATGGAAGAGCTGATGGCCAAGGGCGACGAGGTCTACGCGCGTAACTGCGCAGCCTGTCATCAGCCTAACGGTCAGGGTATTCCGCCGGCGTTCCCATCCCTTGTAGGGCAGGGCGTCGCAGTTGGCCCCCAGCAGGGCACCATCGATGTGCTGCTCTACGGTCGGGCAGGCACCGCCATGCAGGCCTTTGGCAAGCAGCTGAATGCTGCTGAGCTCGCCTCCGTCATCACGTACGTCAGGAACAACTGGGGTAATGACACAGGCGATGCCATCCAGCCGAAAGACATTAATACACAAATGGCCAGCAGTGAGTAAGCTGGCAGAGGAAAGACGAGATGAGTGCAGTTATTGAAGAACATCATCACGACGACCACCATCATGGTCCCGATAAGGGCATCATGAGATGGGTCTTTACGACTAATCACAAAGACATAGGTACGCTCTACCTCTGGTTCAGTTTCATTATGTTCCTGACCGGTGGTGTGCTGGCGTTGGGCATTCGTGCGGAGCTGTTCCAGCCCGGCATGCAGATTGTAACGCCGGAATTTTTTAACCAGTTGACCACCATGCATGGTCTGATCATGGTTTTTGGTGCGGTTATGCCCGCATTTGTTGGCCTCGCCAACTGGCTGATTCCCATGCAGATCGGCGCGCCCGATATGGCGCTGCCCAGGATGAACAATTACTCATTCTGGATTCTGCCATTTGCGTTCGGCATGCTCGGTGCCACCTTCTTCTCGGAAGCGGGTGCCCCGAATTTTGGCTGGACCTTCTACGCGCCGCTGTCGACGACCTACGCCCCTGATTCGGTAACCTTCTTTATCTTTGCCGTCCACCTGATGGGTATTTCATCCATCATGGGCTCCATCAACATCATTGTGACTATCCTTAACCTGCGCGCACCGAACATGCGCCTGATGGATATGCCGCTGTTTGTCTGGACCTGGCTGATCACAGCATACCTGCTGCTGGCGGTCATGCCCGTGCTTGCCGGCGTCGTGACCATGATGCTGATGGATATTCACTTCGGCACGGCGTTTTTTAACGCCGCGGGTGGCGGTGACCCGGTCTTGTTCCAGCACGTGTTCTGGTTCTTCGGTCACCCCGAGGTATACATCATGATCCTGCCGGCGTTCGGTATTGTGTCTGCGATCATTCCGACCTTCGCTCGCAAGCGTTTGTTCGGGTACGACTCAATGGTCTACGCGACGGCTTCTATCGCCTTCCTGTCGTTCATCGTCTGGGCCCACCACATGTTCACCGTGGGTATTCCGATCGCGGGTGAGCGTTACTGTATGTATGCCACCATGTTGATTGCGGTACCGACAGGAGTGAAGGTCTTTAACTGGGTAGCGACGATGTGGCAGGGTTCGATGACGTTCGAAACGCCGATGCTGTTCGCGATTGCCTTTGTGATTCTGTTCACGATAGGCGGTTTCTCCGGTTTGATGCTGGCCATCACGCCGGTTGATTTCCAGTATCACGATACATACTTCGTTGTCGCGCATTTCCACTATGTGCTGGTACCGGGCTCAATATTCTCGCTGATGGCTGCGGTCTATTATTGGCTGCCGAAGTGGACCGGCAATATGTACAACGAGACCCTGGGTAAAACCCATTTCTGGGTGTCCTTCAGTGGCGTGAACGTCACCTTCGTCCCGCAGCACTTCATTGGCCTGGCGGGTATGCCACGCAGGATTCCTGACTATGCACTGCAGTTTGCAGACTGGAACATGGTCTCCAGCATGGGTGCGTTCCTGTTTGGCTTCAGCCAGCTGTTGTTCCTGTTCATTATCATCCAGACAATTCGTGGTGGTAAGCCTGCGACAGATAAGGTCTGGGAAGGTGCACATGGACTGGAATGGACAGTGCCGTCACCAGCGCCATATCACACCTTCAGCACACCACCGGCTGATATGAAAGAAGCTCACGGTTAAGAAGGCACAGGGTAGTAGCAATGACTGAGACGTCTCGAACAGACACCGGCAAAGCGGTCAGGAAGCTCCTGATGATTGCTGTGGGCATGTTTGGTTTCGGTTTTGCCATGGTACCCCTGTACGACCTTGTCTGTGAGGTCACGGGATTGAACGGGAAGACCGGCGATCAATATATCTCCGACGGCGCTGAAGTCGTCGATGAAGATCGCCTGGTCACCATTCAGTTCCTGGCGAATAACAACGCTGACATGCCCTGGGAGTTTCGCCCCGCAGTGCGATCGATGAAAGTCAATCCTGGCAAGATGTCCTATGTGGAGTTCTACGTAAAAAACGTCACGGGTGAGACCATGGTTGCCCAGGCAGTACCCAGTGTTACCCCGTGTCATGCGGCGGAGTACATGCACAAGACAGAATGCTTCTGTTTTGAGCAGCAGCAACTGGCTGAAGGTGAGGACCTTGATATGCCACTGCGATTCATTATCGACAGTAATCTGCCGAGAGATGTGAAAACGCTGACGTTATCCTACACACTGTTTGATATTACTGATCGGACAGATGCGCTCGCGAGCGC
>CAXPUI010000319.1:0-4781 GCA_964220205.1 Candidatus Allofontibacter communis
ACCCGTCACCAGTTCCACATCTGTTCCAACAGGGCGATGGCCGATACGAGCCTCGCCGATGAAGGTTTCCGGGCTCCTGGATCGATCGAAAACCCGCACGGTCCCGACCGGCAAAGGTCGTCCCAGCTGGTTGCGCTCATTATTAAGGAACGACAGTAAGATCTCAGGTGCTGATCGTTCAACGCCACCGACGGAAAAAGGCTGTACCTGCGACTTGAGGCGGTAAGTCTTAACCACGTCAATACCCGGCGCTTCCATCAGTTTTAGTTGTGTCTGGTCATTCTTGTGCAAAGCCACGGGAGCGTCAATCACATACTGATGGAAGTCGCCTATCGGCCGCGACTCAACATGGCTGAGGCTGACAGCGCTCATTTCCGGTGCCTGAGCACGTAACATAGGCATGCCCCTGTGTTGTTCCCGCGCGACATCACCTGCTACAAGGGTCAATGAGTCAATATTGATGGCGGACCCGCTGTCGTTGTTAACCGTCACCCAGCCTTCCAGGTTTGCTTTATCGCCAAGCGCCAGGGTGTAATCAGCCTGCCACGACAGACCTTCCGCCAGATAGCGAAGCGTTAGGTCCTGGGTGCCCTGATAGTTGTTTTCTCCTTGGAAAATAAGTGTCGGGATGGTGGTCAGATCAGCGGGCAGTGAAGGTAAAGAGATCGTCCCTTCGGGCTCGATCTCGACGACGTCGCCAAACCGGACTATTTCAGGATTGATGGACAGCAAAACGCCTTCCCGTAAGAGGTTCTCAAACTGGCCACCTTCCAGCAGGGTGCGCGAATACTTGATCTTGCGCCCAACGAAACGATCGAGCAACGCCTGTCTATCCAGCAGATCGAAGCGGAAGGTCTGCACCGTCGCCGCGAAGCCCCTGGCCTGGTTGCTTCTAAGCGTTACTGACTCTGGTTGAAGCGAACGTACGAGGTCAACAACTTCCAACGATACCGCCGCCTCATCCAAAGTAATGCGGCGGGTATCGAACACCACGCCGAAGTCGTTGTTATAGACAGTCAGAGCGCTGGAAACACGATCGTTTTCGCCCACCCGAGGGACGTCCTCAGCTGCCACCTCAACAGAGAGGCACACCCCCAGCATCAGGAGGAAAAAATGTTTCATGGGAACTCTTTGACAGATGACTATGAATGGACCCATTCTATGGGGACGGCGAACAAGTATCCACACGCGGAAGAGAGCTAATGCCACGACAAATCTATAACAGGACTGCCGGTGATGTCGGCAATATCCTATCCATGGAACACGTTAACGTCACCGTTCCCGACCAGGCCCTGGCCACCTTCTTCTATGTCAACGGCCTGGGACTTACCCGTGACCCCTATATCGATTTTGGACCTTTCAACGTCTGGGTCAACGCAGGTCGCCAGCAATTTCATCTGCCTACCGCACCGCCACAGGTTTTGCGAGGCCGCACGGGTATCGTGGTGCCGCAACTTGGAGGTCTGATCGAACGGCTCTCTCGAGTCACCAAGCGATTAAAGGACACGGCATTTGGCTTCAAGCAACGCAAGGCGTGGGTTGACGTTACCTGTCCATGGGGTAATCAACTGCGTTGTCATGAACCGGGCGGCTTCGGGGAAATGCAACTCGGCATACCTTATGTCGAATTCGAGGTCGACCCAGGCACCAGTGCGGGAATCGCTCGGTTTTACGAACACGTCATGGGCTGCAGGACGACAACGCGAAAACACAGTGCTACCGTCGCTATCGGTCAACAACAACAATTGAGGTTTATTGAGAGCAAAAAAGCTCCAGCTGACTATGATGGCCATCATATCGCGATATATGTGGCTAATTTTTCAAGCCCACATGATTTCCTGGCCAATACCGGACTGATCACCGAGGAATCAGACCAACATCAATACCGGTTCCAGAAGATAGTCGACCCCGATAACGGCAAACAGCTGTTTGAAATTGAACACGAAGTCAGGAGCTTGTTTCATCCAATGTATGAACGTCACCTCATCAACCGCAACGCTGCGCAATCTTTCTTCGACTACCAAAAAGACAGAGATCCATTTGTACCGGCCGAAACGACAGGCTAGAATCCGGCACCGCGACTCCGACCTACCAGCAACCCAAGATGCCAGCAAGAAACAAGCGTAAGGCGTTCGGCCTCACTGTATTGAATGCCAGCCATCCCCTCGTTCGACAACTTAAGCGAGAAGGAATTGTGGCCCAGATTCATGGCAATAAGTTCTGGAACTCTTCCTATCTTCTGATGGACTACCTCAGAAAGAATCCTTTGCCAAAACGCACCAGAGTGCTTGAGATCGGCTGCGGCTGGGGATTGCTGGGACTCTACTGCGGTACTCAATTCGGTAACCGTGTACATGGTATCGATGCCGACAGCAATGTCTTGCCCTATCTCGATCTCCATGCAGAAGTAAACGGCGTGACAATGACTCGGGAAAAGAAGACTTTCAATCAATTGACCACAGACTATCTCCGCAGCTTCGACGTCATACTCGGTGCGGACATCTGTTTCTGGGATGACATGACAGCGCAAGTGTTCAACCTGATCAAACGTGCTCAGAAAGCAGGCGTGAAGCAGGTGATGATCGCCGATCCCTGCAGGCCTCCATTCTCGGCGCTTGTTGCCCGCTGCGAGGACAAACTGGATCAAGTAACAGTGGTGGAAAAGTTCCTCAAGCGCCCTGTCAATGCATCTGGAGAAATTCTGATAGTTAATCACAACTAACCAGGAATATTCGGTAGCCACCATGATTATTACAACGACTCAATCCATAGAGGGCGCAAGGATAGTCCGCTATCTCGGCGTCATTACCGGTGAGGCGATTCTGGGTGCCAATATATTCCGGGACGTCTTCGCGGCGGTTAGAGACATTGTCGGCGGGCGGTCCGCTTCCTACGAGAGAGAACTTGGTAAAGCCCGAGAAATTGCCCTCGAGGAACTTGAAGATTGGGCGGAAGAACTCGGCGCTAATGCCATTGTCGGCGTTGATATCGACTATGAAAGCTTCGGACAAAGCAGCGGGATGATGATGGTCAGCGCAACAGGCACCGCCGTCTTGATAGAGAAAACGGCTGCCGGTTGAACTGCAACCAGCCGCATCCACAGCCCAAACGGTAGGACCTGCCTTGTTTGATCAGACAACCAGACAGGGCGCCTATTTCGCGCTGGCAGCCTATTGCTTCTGGGGTATCGTCCCCATCTACTTTAAATGGGTTGATGATATTTCTCCCCTGGAGATTCTTTGCCAGCGACTGGTTTGGGCTCTGCTGTTACTGCTATTGATACTCGCTGTTACCGGAGAGTTGCAGAAGCTGCGAACCCCTCTGAGCCAGATACCACGAATTTTTCTGAGCGCATCTGTTCTTGCTGTCAACTGGCTGATTTTTATCTATGCGGTAGTGAACAACAATATCGCTGACACAGCACTGGGTTATTTCATCAATCCTCTCGTAACAATACTGCTGGGTGTCATCTTTCTTAAGGAATCGCTGCAACCGCTTCACTGGCTAGCGGTCAGTATTGCCGCAACCGGCATTGTTGTTGAACTAGTATGGCTGGGCAAATTACCCTGGATCGCACTGGCGCTCGCTTTTTCTTTCGGTTTTTACGGTCTGCTCAGGAAAAACCTGGGCTTGCATGCGGTCGCCGGCCTGGCTGTCGAATCTGCAATGCTTCTGCCATTCGCTCTTGCCTATATCTTCTGGCTCAGGACAACGGGTGAGATGGCTTTTGGCAGTGACCTGCCGACATCGGCTCTGCTTGCGCTAGGAGGCTTTGTCACTGCCTTTCCCCTCCTGTGTTTTGCTGCAGCGGTGATTCGACTACCGCTGACGGCGATCGGCTTCTACCAGTACATTGCGCCAAGCATTACGTTAATTATCGCAGTCTTCTATTACCAGGAACCCTTTGACCTCGTAAGGTTGATCAGTTTCAGTTGCATCTGGGCTGCCCTCATACTGAGCTCAGTAGCGACCTTCCATTACCAGAGAAAAACCCAGAAAATTCAGCTATCCTAGCGCCCGCCTGTTTCAGGGAAAAATCCTAGAAGGAAAGTAACATGACCATGCAACAAACACCCCTGCTTATGTCCAGAATTCTGGGTCGAGGTGCAATGCTCGATCCCAACGTCGAGGTTGTCACCCTGACGAATGACGGCACCCATAGACAAACCCTTGAAGCTACGGCAAAGAGAGGTGCAAGACTAGCTCACGCATTGGCCTCACACGGCATTAAAGTCGGAGACCGTATTGCCAGTTTTATGTGGAACAACTACCGGCATCTTGAGTTGTATCAGGCTGTTCCCTCCATGGGTTGCGTCCTCCACACCTTGAATATTCGACTGAGCCCCAGCGACCTCGAATACATTATCAATCATGCAGAAGACCGGGTTATTTTCGCTGACGAAGATCTATTGCCGCTGCTGGAACCAATTCTTGACAAAATCCCGACGGTAGAATTGCTGGTCATTGCGCGACATGGTGAAGGTGGGGAATCAAGTTTCCGGAACCAAGTGGACTACGAGGACTTTATTGAAGGGTTCGCCAACAGCTTTGACTGGCCCGTAATCGATGAAAATGCTCCCATGGGCCTTTGTTACACCAGTGGGACAACAGGCAAGCCAAAGGGCGTCATGTACACGAACCGGTCGACCTACCTGCACACCAGTACCGAGAGCATGACGGATGCGATGGCTCTCTCAGGCGTCGACGCCATCTGCGGTATTGTACCCATGTTCCACGCGATGGGTTGGGGCTTACCCTTCGCCGCTTCGATGCTCGGATGC
>CAXPUI010000320.1:0-3790 GCA_964220205.1 Candidatus Allofontibacter communis
AATATCCAGATAGCCGCCTCGTCCTTCGTTGTCGAAGGCCTTAACTACAATCAAGTTCGCGTCGGGGGCGATACCATTGTAAAGCTGCCCTTCTTCATTAAATGAGCTGTTGGCAATCACACTGGCAATGTGGGTGCCGTGTCCGCTGCCGTCTGAAAATACATTGGTAACAAGCGGGTCGAATTCGGCGCCTGTCGTCGCGTCAAAATACGCCTTTATTCTTGACGACTGGCTCCTATCGTTAATCAGGTCTGTGTGATCCCAGATACCGCTATCGATAATCGCCACACCAACGCCTTTGCCGGTGACGCCTACATCGTGAAGTTCATTGGCTCGTGCCATCGCGGTGAAATCAGGCGTATTGACGGTTTTAGGGGTTTCCCCTGGTCCGCGCCCCTGCCCGGCTCTTAGTCCGTCTCTCCCGACAAATCGGCTGTCGCTCGCTACCAGCATTTCGCTCATCTCGAACATGTTCGTGACCTGAGCATGTGATTGAAAATTCTTCGCAACATCCCTTGGCAACCGAGCGGCGACCGAGTTGATAATGTCAAACTCTTCGATGATCTCCACATCGTTTTGCGCGAGAAGGGTTCGAATCGTTGATGTATCGCGGCCTGCAATCATGTAATCAACGAGTTCTGCGTTATTAGGCTGCGCCCGTGATGGAACGCTATCCTGCCCTGACTCGGTCTCCGTGGGTTTGTCTTCCCACATGAATTTAGACAACCGGGTGGCATCTGAATATGGGCTGCTTGGCTTATCCTGCCACACGAAGCCGGCCACCATCTGATCGTAGCTCGATTGCTCGCCTTCCCAGAGGGCGCGGGAGAGTCCAGGGTCGCTGGGTTGGACGCTGTTGGTCGGGTTAGCCTCGTCCCACATAAAGAGCGAGGTTGCCGGGTCCGTCATAAAGCCGGAGGTCGGGTCGTCCTGCCACATAAAGCCGGCGATCTTTACTTCCTCGGCGTCATCAGCTTTAACCGGGTTGTCCAATTCACTGTAGGGCGGCGTGTCAGTCTGCGGGTCTTCCCATACCGGGTCCTCCCACAAGTTAAGCGCCAAGTCGACTTCCGGTGGGGCCTGCTTGTTTAGCTGAACGATGGCGGTGTCCTGGCCATCCTCCTGTAGGGTCCAGTGGCCCATAGCAAGCCCAATCACCAGGGCGGCAAGTAGAGTTACAAGTACATTTTTCATTGTTAGTTCTCTCCAAAGAACGTCAATCATTCCCCACACCTATCCTGGGTGGATTTCTTTTTTATTACACACATCTATGTATCTCCGAGCGCACTTTAGCTAAAGCACGCGACGGAACCTTGTATTATGCCATTTTCATGCCACTCTAGATAAGTGCTGTAACACATTGAAATGTATGTATTTTGTTAAATGAACAAAGCAATGCAGTCATTTTTTTCGCCATATTTTTCGCACAATATGATGGTATTCGCAGCAACGAAACCGTTATTTACTATCATTTTTTTCAGTTGCAAAGTGCAAAATATGGCGAGGCGCGCACACAGCCAGGGGCTCAAAGCGCTTATCTCACTGATTTTTATACCTTTACGCCAGAACCCTACTTCTTACTAACTATTGGAAAAATCGTTCCATATAGCGCAGCTTTTTCCAGTAATGGAAAATTACGGCGTCTGATTTTGTTGGCAGCCAGAGCGCAAAAGAGGTAGTGACCCGCTCTTTCGGGCTTTTTTCTCTATCCAGCGAGGCGGCGATAGGTGGGCAGGGATACACCCAATATCTGGGCACCTGTCGTCTTGTTGAGGTTTCGGGATTCTATTTCAGCTAATAGCAGCTGGGGTAATTGATCAAGTGGATCGGCTGAATTACTGGCAGCTATTCGCATGATGTCATCATAAAAGCTCCGGGACATCGGCCAGTTGTCTGGTCTAGCGGGTTGGCTGGCGTCATAAACTTCCTCAATCTTCTGCATCTTCCTGCGCAACGTCGATTCAGGCACGCCTATTGCGCTGGCTGCCCTGTTCAACACACCATCATGTCGATCAAGGCTCTCAAGGATGAAATCCTCCTCCAGGAAACGGCCTACGGGCAGCGCCCGCCTGCCGGTAGTTGCCAGGTCAACCACTCTTGCAATTACCTGCCGCCAATCTTTGCCTGATGCTTTTTCGTCATCCGGCAGGGAACCTTCGGCAGCACCGAAGACGCCGAGATGAATAGGCCAAATCCGTTTATCCTTGGTGAGAATGACAGCACGATTGACAACATTTGAAAGTTCTCGAATGTTACCGGGCCAACGGTAGTCAATCAGCGCTTGCTCAGCCTCGAGAGTAAATCCGACAATCTCTTTGTTGTAACGCTGGGCAAACAAGGCGAGGTAGTGTTCAGCGACCCTGATGATATCACTCGGGCGGTCTCTTAATGGCGGGACTGAGATCGAAAAAACGTTAAGCCTGTAAAACAGATCTTCTCGAAAGTCACCGGACTTGACCATTCCCTGCAGATCCTTGTTAGTCGCGGCGATAACTCTGGCGTCGACGGCTTCATATTGGTTTGAGCCTACAGGTGCCAGTTCACGATCCTGAACGAATCGCAATAGTTTAACCTGCGTTTCAAGCGGCAGTTCACCGACCTCATCCAGCAACACGGTACCACCGTCAGCTTCTTTCAAGCGACCTTTGAAGTTTGATGTCGCTCCTGTAAAGGCTCCTTTCACATGCCCGAATAGTTCGCTTTCAATCAAGCTGGGAGCGACAGCACCGCAATCAACAATGACCAGAGGTTGGTGTGATCTCGCGCCATGCTCGTGAATGTAGGTGGCTATCAGTTCCTTGCCGGTTCCGGATTCGCCCATCAGCAGAACCGTGGCATCAGTGGGCGCCGCCAGGTCGGCTGCTTCAAGGACTTCCTGCATTTGAGGAGAGCCATGTACCAGCGTGCGCTCAGACAGAGCTGCTACTGGTCCCTCTCCTCTTTCGGCATCAATCCGAGGCAGACTACTCGAAAAATAAGCGGTGAGGGTATCCAGAAAGCGCCGGTCCTCATCGCTGAACACAACACCAGACAGGAGCAGGACCCATCTTTCTGAGACCGGACTGAGAGCCAATTCTCGATCTATGACACCCTGTCCACCACCCACAGCTAAGCCCAGGATAGACTCGAACTCCAGACTGCTCAGGTTGAGATCCTCAATCTGTTCAGTTGCCCCATGCGCTTTGGTGTATGCGATTTCCAAAGTGAGTTTACTGTCCACCACCGACAGTAACGCGGAACGTTCAACACCGAACACGTGGAAAAGGTGTCGGCAGAATTCGTTACACATGGCTTCCAGGTTTCTGGCGTTGGCCAGTGCATTCATGACATTCCACAACAGGACAACGTGCCTGTAATCCCGCCCCCCCTGCAGATCAATGGGGCCGATGTTGTCATCACCCTGATCAACCCAAAGCTGACTTCCACCCGAACGGCGCGCTGTGTCCAACGCTACGCTGGCCCTTCGAAACAATTCGATCGGAGCCTGATCTCCACCCAGGGAGTGCGCAAGCCCCGCGCTGAAAGTTGTTCCTTCAGAAAAATCATGCAAGCGTGTCAACAGCCCTTCCGCTATCTGCCGGCCTTCTTCAGGTTCCGTGTAGGGCAGGCTGACCGATACCACTGAGCCAGCGAAAATGCTGGTCAGGTCCGTTGCCCGCAACGCGGTATCCAGAAACTCCCTGACGGTTTCAATTGAGCCCGCCGCTTCTTCCTGGTCAGGGGCAATGAGGAGTTGACAGAAGGCTGACTCGCTGGGTGTGAGGTGATCTTCCCCCAGGGTTGCAAACTG
>CAXPUI010000321.1:0-13317 GCA_964220205.1 Candidatus Allofontibacter communis
GCAAGCCCTGGCGGATTGTCCGTGCGCTATTATCCTGGTGAGTCACGACGAAGCTTTTATAGGGGCTCTTGACATGCAGCGCTGGCAGATAAGCGAACACGAGGCCGGGGAGTCCGTACTTGCCCCAACCTGATCAATGAATGCACCTGTTCCCCAGGTGATCCGCCCTGGACCCTGTTTACTGTCTTGAGATGTGCCATTGATACGTCAGTCGGTAACTCTGGAAATACTCGATGGCGATCCGCCCAGGGCACTGTTTTTAAGACGCCCTGAAAAAAGCTGGTAAGGCACTTCCCACTGGCAGCCTGTTTCCCTGACAGCAGGACGATACAGTGGTATGTTAGCGGTCAGGCAACACAGTACAGTTTGGAGGTCTAGATGAAACCTGCAGTTGGTACACCTGCCGAAATCGATTCCCGCCTGGCGACGGCCGAGTCCGAGGGACTCATTCAGCTGAAACCCGTCGCCAAGAGCCTTGGTGTCGAAGTTGATGGCGTTAACCTTAAACAGAAACTCTCCGCCGAACAGATCGCCGTGGTCTACGATGCCTTGATTCGCCATAAGGTCCTGGTCTTCAAGAAGATCGGCTTGAACCACGAACAACAAGTCAGGTTCACCTACGAACTGAGCGAGGCGTCTCCCAACATCGGCGCGCCCACCATCGGTCACACTGTTTTCGGCCATGTCGATCACTACCCCGAGATCTTTTCTGTCTACCAGGGTGAGAAGTCAAAGCCAAGGAATATGGAACGTTACGAGGCGAAAGCCACCACGCATCCCTGGACCGGATACCATTGCGACATCACCGCCTGCGTGAACCCGCCAAGTATCGGTATGCTCCGTGGCGAGATCATTCCCCAGGGGGTTGGCGATACGAACTTTGGCAACCTCGCACTTGCCTACCGGACTCTGGACGAGGCAACCAGGCAGCAGGTGGACAGTCTGAAGGCCGAGCATGAGTACAAGTACGGCAGAACAAAAGGCAGCGAAGCCGGCGACGCTATCGCCTCCAGGCGGATGGTAAGCCATCACCCATTGGTCACGGTACACCCCGATACCGGCGAGAGAATCCTCTACAACTCACCAGCGTTCCTGAAATTCGTGGTCGGCATGAGCGAGGCGGACAGCACGGCCCTGCTTCACAAGATCTGGCAGCATTCCGTGCAGCACACCATTCAACACGTCTGGGACCAGGGTGACCTGGTCGTCTGGGATGAGCGTTCGACGACCCACCGCGCCCCAACTGACATCTATTCGTCAAGCGCTGAACGGCAGCTTTACCGGACAACCCTCGTGGGAAAACCATTGCGCGGCCTGGACGGCAGTATGTCTGAAATCGTTGAGGGCGAGCCTATGCTTTCATGTGAGGAAGAGCTGGCGTCGGAAATGCACGTCGGCCGAATGGGCAGTTCGAGTACCGGCAACAGCTTCGGGGCCGCTTTCCCTGAACCGGGGTAAACGAGGGTTCGACAACTCGGAGCCGTGTTCGGCATCGAAAACCAGGCCATCAATCGCTCTGTTCTGAAGGCAGCCGGTCCAGGTGGCAGCCATACTAGCGTTTGACCCGGTTCTACATCCCCCGGTGATAGACGTCGATCCTTTTATTGAGGGTAAGTTATTCAGGGTAAGCCTACTTCCTCGCTTTCCTGGTCACGCGCGGCTTTGAATCGCTGTATCGGCTTGCTGGTCCTCACCTGTTCCAGCCAGAAGACCCCATCATAGGGTGCACTGTTTCCCCGGGTGGAGAGCAGGTCCATATCACCGTCACCATCGAGGTCTCTGGCAATGAATTTGTCAAACATGCCGCGCTTACGCCGTGATACTTCGTGCCTCTTCCAATCAGCGCCCGGCTGATAGTCAGCGCCCGGGTTTTCAAACCAGGCGAGCCGACCCAGGGGTGAATCAATGGGGGTCACGCTCTCATCAAGCCGTGAACCCCGGCTGTAACCACCCGCAAAGAGATCCTGATCGCCATCACCATCGACGTCCACCAGCGTCATGCCGATCATGTTATCGGGAGGGAAGCCGCCAATGAAATGACCGATCCACCCTTCATCGATATTTTCCGGTTGCTCGAACCAGGCAACGCCCTGCCGGGTCAGGGAAACAATGTCCAGCCGCCCGTCACCATTCATATCCGCATAATCCATGTTGAAGCCATGGGCATGCCTGCCAATCGTGCCGATAGCATGTTCTGTGAATGCCATGTTACCGAGGTTTTCAAACCAGGCTATCCGCTCCTCACCACGAGTGCCGATGACGATATCAAGATCACCATCACCATCCAGGTCTACTGGCTCCGCATTCTGTGGCACGCTGTATTTGCCGAGAATTGTCTCCTGCCAATTGGCTCCATCGAGTGGATCACCGGTTACCGAGTAGATCGATACGGGATCAGAACGCATGAAGTCCAGAATACCCGGGCGCTGCGCACCCTTGTTCGCTGCAATAGCCTCAGGCCTGGCGTCACCATTCAGATCTGCCAGGAATACGCGGATGTAGGAACCACGATCTTTGGTCATCGGTAGAATCAACTGCGGCCAGGGTTCGGAACGGACCCCTGGACCGGGATTCTGCAGATACAGCAGGTAGGCAAGTTCTACCGCCACCATGACATCCGGATGGCCGTCTCCATTGATATCCGCTATCGCTGCATCTTCCGGTGCGGGTGCCTCCGCCAGGGTGATGTTATGCCACACCCCCGGATCCGCCGAGCCAAACGCCAGCCGGATATGGCCACCTGCATCCGGAACAAAGCCATCTTCATTGGAAGACGCCGAGTCATAGTCATCATCTGCTTCATGCACCGAGACAATGTCTTCATGACCATCACCATCGATGTCCGCCATCACCAGGCCATCACTCCCCGTGAGGTTGAAGTCAGCAATATCCGCACTGTCTATAATGTGTTCGTGCCAGGAAATGTATAACCCGTTCGAAGCCTTTGAGTCGGACAGCTGGCTGCCTACCGGAGTCGCTCCAGACAAGGCGTATGATGCGCCAAAGAGCAGCAGGGCTGATACTAAGCGAATGGATAACTCGAAGCGCATCTGGTTTTCCATGTGGGCATGACGAATCTTCATGATGCCAAGTTAACCGGTGCGTTCGCAATCTCGCAGAAAGGTCTTACTTGACTATCGTTCGAGGGAGGCAATCGATCAGATTTACCCCGCTCAGGTTGGTCAGCCTGGGGTTGAATTCCTGAGCTGCCAGCAGAAATCGCTCAGCAACGCTGTCAATGCCCTTTGGCTAAGGGCTCGATATCTGTATGCGACGGTTGATTTTTTTGGTCAATCGCCACCAGCCCGCGTTCATGGCTATTCTTCAAGAGCTTCCCATGCCTCCATCAGCTCCAGCAACGAAGCTTCCATCTGGCGGGCCTCGTCGTAGCTTCTGGCCTGTTCCTCCGAGGATAGCTGGAAAAATTCAGGCTCACTCATCGCTTCATTCAATGATGCAAGGTCTCGCTCCAGAACCTCGATTTTCGCCGTAACTTTATCCAGGTCCCTCAGGCGCTTTTGTGCAGCTGCCTTTTCCTTTTTCCGTTCTCCATGTGCATTTTCTTTCAATGCTCCCTGCTGCTTAACCTCGACCCTGGGCTCTGCGGCGTTAACCCAGTCAGAGTAACCACCGACATACTCCCGAATCCTGCCGTCACCTTCGAAAGCCAGCACGCTTGAAACAACATTGTCCAGAAATACCCGGTCATGGCTCACCAGCAAGACCGTACCATCGTAGTCAACCAGCCAGGACTCCAGTAACTCGAGCGTTTCGACATCCAAGTCATTAGTAGGCTCATCAAGAACCAGGAAGTTAGCAGGGATGGAGAAAAGCTTCGCGAGCAACAGGCGATTCTGCTCGCCACCTGAAAGGGTATGGATGGGTGCCCGAGCCTGATCCGGATTAAAGAGAAAGTTCTGCAGATAACTGACGACATGTAAATCCTTACCACCGACCTCAATGAAGTCTCTTCCTTCCGCAAGGTAATCATGGACTCTCTGCTGCTGATCAAGTTTTTCTCGTACCTGATCAAAGTAGGCGACCTGTAATCGTGTCCCGGATTTCAAAGACCCTGCGTCAGGCTCCAGGTCTCCAAGGAGGAGCCTGATCAACGTCGATTTGCCGCAGCCATTAGGTCCCAGAATACCGATCCGATCGCCTCGCTGTATGATCAGGTCCAGTTCACGAATGATTTGCTTACCGGCAATCGATTTTCCAAGATTGATCGCTTCCTTTACCAGTTTCCCGGAAGCCAGACCTCGATCAACCTGCATTTTCAGCTCTTGGACAGGTAATCGTTTACTGCGTTCTTCCCGCAATGCCTTCAGCGCTCTTACCCGCCCTTCATTGCGGGTACGCCTGGCCTTGATACCCTGGCGAATCCAGGCTTCTTCATTCTTGAGCTTGATATCGAACTGTCGGTCATGGGCGATTTCGACCTCAAGATCCTTGTCCCGCCGGTCAACAAAGTTCAGATAATCACAGTTGTAGCGTGTAACCCGTCCTCGATCAATGTAGACAATAGCGGTAGCTACGGCCTGCATGAGGCGGCGGTCGTGACTGACAAACAAAATGGTGCCATTGAACTCGAGCAGAACATGCTGCAGCCACTCTATCCCCTCGATATCGAGATGATTGGTCGGCTCATCGAGAATCCAGACATCAGGCTCCTGAACAAGCGACTGCGCTATGGCCACCCGCTTCAACCAACCACCGGACAGGCTTGACAGAACAGCTGAAGGGTCAAGCTTGAGCTGACTCAGGATTGCCTCTATCCGATGGTTGATATTCCAGGCGTCCAGGTGATCCAGCGAGCCCTGAAGCTGACCGAGCCGCTGAGTATCCAGTTGGTCAACCGCCAACTGAGTCAAGTGATGATACTCTGCCAATAGAGCACCCACGTCATCAAACACTGAAGCGACAGCATCATAGATTGTGACGTCACTGCGTTCAGGAAGATTTTGCGCCAGCGTGACGAACTTAAGACCATCGGCTCGCCAGACCTCGCCATCATCGATTGCTGTATCCCCTGCGACAATACCCAGGAGAGTCGATTTGCCCGCCCCATTACGACCGGTGAAAGCCAGCCGCTCCCGTTTCTCGATAGAGAGATCTATGCCATCAAGAATCTGGTCTGTTCCAAAGGCGAGGGAAAGATTTGTCAAAGTGGCGATGGGCATGAAGGCGGATACAGCTGTCCTTTTATCGGTGGGCACATTACCCTATTCCTCTCTTTCCAGTAAGCCTGAGTTATAATCGACCTCCCGTAACTTGCCGTTGGAACTTGCATTGCTAGATACCCATACCGCTCATTCTGTCATCGATCACGGACTATCGCTCGGCGCGGACTTTGCTGAAGTTTTCGTCGAAAAAAGCCAATCCAGCACAGTCAATACGCTCAGAGAACAGGTTCAGTCAGTCGAATCTGGCATCGACTTTGGAATCGGACTGCGCCTGGTCTTCGGCACCAAGGTGTTATACGGCTATACCAATGACACAAGCGCCGATGAAATGAGACGAATTCTCTCGGACCTCGCCTCCCGTGATCTGCGAGATCCAGTCGTGTCGATGACGGCCTTCGATTATCGTGACTCCCCTGATCGCCATCCACTTAAGCAGGTCCTGTCCGACGACCCGGCTATTGAAAGCAGGGTTGCATACCTGCTGAAAGCTGACGCTGCGGCCCGAGCCGCGAGCAACCTTATTTCCCAGACGCGAGGCATGTGCCGGGAGGTTGAGCAACGTATTGAAATCTTCAACAGCGAAGGTTTACATACCGGCGATACCCGCCACTACGCACGCGCCACCATGACATCAATCGCTGCCGATGGGTCAGAGCAGGCGACAGGCATGAAGAGCGACGGCGGCATGATCGGCTGGGAACTGGTGGACAACCTTGATGCGGAGCAGACAGGTGCAGAAGCTTCGCGTCAAGCGATGGTAAATCTCGGTGCGAAGGCTTGTCCCTCAGGCAGGATGCCCGTCGTCATTGGTAACGGTTTCGGCGGCGTCATTTTCCATGAGGCTTGTGGCCATCTGCTGGAGACTACTTCTGTCGCGAAAAAGGCTTCAGTGTTTCACGACAAGCTTGACGCCATGATTGCAAATCCGGCAGTGAGCGCCTCAGACGATGGCACGCTCACGAACGAATGGGGCTCATTGAATATCGATGACGAAGGCATGGAAACCCAACGCACTCAACTGATCAAGGATGGCAAGCTGGTCAGCTTCCTGGTTGATCGAATCGGTTCACAGCAAACAGGGTATGACCGGACAGGGTCCGGCCGCCGTGAATCCTATAAATTTGCGCCGGCATCGCGCATGCGAAATACCTTCATCGAGCCTGGCGATGCTGAATTCGATGACATGATCAGCTCCATTGATCGAGGTATTTATGCCGCGCAGATGGGCGGCGGATCAGTACAACCGGGTACCGGCGAATTCAACTTTGCGGTGACCGAGGGTTACTACGTTGAAGACGGGAAAATTCAATACCCGGTCAAGGCCGCGACCTTGATCAGCACGGGGCCCGCAGTCTTGCAGGAAATTTCCATGGTGGGCCGAGACTTTTCCCTGGCCTGTGGCATGTGTGGCTCAGTCTCCGGCGCGATCCCCGCAGCTGTTGGCCAGGCTTCACTGAAAGTGGATGACATCCTCGTGGGGGGCAATGCATGAGCGTTGATTCACATGCAGAACAAGTACTCTCGTTGGTCACCAAGGCCGGGGCCAAGGGTGACCTGATCGTTGATCAGGGTAATGCAATTTCACTTAAAGCACGGGAAAGCCAGCTGGAGGAGCATAAAGTCACCTCCAGTCGTATCTTTGGGCTGCGCGTCATCAAGGACGACAAGGTTGGTACCGCTTATAGCGAGGCCGCTGATGCTGACTCAGTGAGTTCACTGGTTGAACAGGCGTTAACGAATGCAAGCTATGCAGCGCCGGAGGTTCACGAGAAAATTCTGGCTAACGATGCCCAACTCTCAACTGATGACGACATTTTCTGTCCAACTGAAACAGCGACGACAGACGACAGAATCCAGCTGGCTCTGGAACTGGAGCACGAACTGGCATCGCGGGACAAGGTCAAGAACGTGCCTTACAACGGTGTTCAGGACGGCGTGGGTGAACGACACGTGTTTTCCACGGCAGGCCTGCATGCGTCGACTCGGAGCCGTTCCTGCTCTGCCTTTGCTTACGCCCTGATTGAAGATGGTGAGAAAAACGCGATGGAGGGATCCGGCCAGGTTGCTCGTCTTTTTTGTGACCTCGACAAGACCGCGCTGATCAACAAGGTCTATCAGGATGCCATCGATATCCTGAACGGTGAACCTGTACCCAGTGCGCACTATGATGTGATCTTTGACAAGGAAATGCAGGTCTCCCTGTTCGGCGTATTCGCCGTCATGTTTTCAGGCAAATCCGCCAAAGACGGCATCAACCCTATGCGCGACAAACTAGGGGAAACAATCGCTGATCCCCGTCTGACCATTTCAGATCGTCCAGACCTGGTAGACGGCTTTGGTTACAGCCTGTTCGACGACGAGGGCACACCCGCCACAGCTATTGAACTCATCAAGGATGGCACGCTGACATCCCTGATACATAACAGCATGACAGCGTCCTACTTCGAAGCTGGGTCCACAGGGCACGCGACTCGAGGTCCACGGTCCACCCTGGGAGTCGGACTGCATCAGATCGCCATTGCTGCCGGTGACGCTGATGAGGGGCAACTACATGCCGGGAAATACCTGCTGCTGACCGATCTCACCGGAATGCACTCAGGTGCCAATGCCATCTCTGGCGAATTCAGTTTCGGCGCGTCAGGTTATTTGTGCGAGGACGGCGAACGCCTGCAGCCAGTACGCAATATAACAGTGGCCGGCAACTTCTACGAAATGCTGCAGACCATCAGCCTGATCGGTGACGTGCAACACTGGAACTGGCAACGCTCAGCACTTATGCCTTCGATACGCTTCGCGGATGTCGCGATTTCCGGTTGATGCAAGGGTGGTGACGCATTTCGCCTTTGGACCAGCAGGACCCGTTGAAGGTTGAATGCAGAGCTACCGCTCTACCCCAATGGCGTCTGCATGACTGCATCATCAGTATAATCAGGCTGCTGTCTCACGATTGTCGTAGACCAGTTCCTTCTTCAATTGAAATTTGCCCATGACGCGCCGGGCGTCGTAAACCACCCAGGCCAACCATCCGGCAAACACGCCACCAACCCAAGCTGACGGAAAAAGAATCAGCGCCACTATCCAGACCGCAAGAAACAACGGCCAGCGGGCCAGGATTTTCGGTATGCGAGTGGGCTCCAGCGTCATACCCGGCGAGTAGACCAGCGACTTCAGTCTCAGAAACCAGCCGTTGGCAAGCAACGCGGCGAAAAACAGGAATCGAGGTGCCGGAGCCCTGTCGATCACCGGATCGTTGTCGAGTGCCGCATCGCCTGCCTCAGCCCCGACAGCCAGGGCAGATTCAACAGCATTCCAGACGTAGCCTGCCGTCGGACGCGCGAGTGTCCCCTGCATATTCTCGTCAGAAGGAACCGAACGCCATCGATAAAGCAATCTTCGTGTCCGTGTCACCGCGAGCACGCCCGGCTGGAAGAAACCCTTCGGATGTTCGATGTCCCAGTTGACACCACGCCTCAGAAATTCCAGGTCTCCCTGGTTCGCGTAGAGCGTCAACCACCCACGCTCGCTGCAGGTTCTGGGAATTTCCTGGTGAGGATCACCGATCGTTGGAAAATTGAGCTCCCAGTGCTCGTGGGCCTGGTCAGCAAGGTACTGTGGCTCACTCGTCACCGCGTAAACCTCACCACCTGCCGAGCGAATCTTCTCAACTACATCCTCTTTCACATAGCTCCGTAACTCGGCGCGACAGGGCGGTCACCAGAAGCCGCGATAAAAGAGCAGCAAGACGAATTCATGTTGACCCAACACACGATCCAGCCAGCCCAGGCGAGCGCCTGGTGGCGGGTCAAGTTCTGCCTGGGGCCTCTGTGATGACTCTGATGAATCCTGCTCAAGGAGACCGACATCCCACGCCCCTGAGCCGCCGCGCACCCGGAAGGAGTGTTGCTCACAGCGGTCGCCCCCACAAACAATGAGATGCAACTCCTCACTGTCGCCTAACGCGTCTTCTGGATTCAGAATGCCAGTGACCGTGAAGTCATCACCTGCAGCGGCAGCCGTCGTGTTGAACCAGGCGATAGCTGCATCAACCCGGGGTTGCAAGGCTTCTGGTATTGTTTCGCTAACGGTAGGCATAGGATCCTCGACTGCTCGATACAAGCAAGATCCTAATCTTTTTTGCCGCTCCAGGATATGTTTCCGTTATCAGGCAACCTCACCGATGATCCTAGCAGGGCTTTAGGGACTCAGGGCGTTATCCAGATCGGTGAGCCCCAGGCTCTCTCCTGATGTGTCGCAGGCAGATCAGGGTTCGGCTGGATACCGAGACGCAGTGCATCCCATGTCGACCAGCGGCAAGTGGGGTTTTCAAGCACACGCATATAGTAAAAAGCCGGCTCACCTGCCGAAAAATCCGGGTCCTGCCACAACGCTTTCAACTGGACTGCGCCTTTGTCCCGACTGATCGAGCAGTCCGCAAGGTTAACGCCGGCATCATTATCCGGGCAGCGATGGGTACTCGGGTCCGGGACACCGCCATCGGAACAGGCCACATCGTAAACCTGTTCCATCGCTTCACCCTCTTGCACCCAGCCTTTCACAATCTGCACACGCTGCAACCAGCTGGACTGTGGGTCACGCAGCGCCCAAACCAGGATCTTCGGAGCAACACCTTCGGCCGGCACATCAAGCTCCCCGCCCATCGGCACTCCGATACGATAGGCTTCAGCAGCCCAGTCGTTGTTCTCCAGAATACGCTCATCGAAGTCGTAGCCACCGAACATACGTACGAGGATGCGAGGCCCTGAGGTCGCAAACGTTTCACGCCGCCGCATCGCGTCAAAGATACCCGCGCGGGAATTCTCATCCGCCCATACGCCCGCCAGACCGCCGCTGCCGTGGGTCGCCTGACGAGGCGTCCAGAAATCCTGCCAGGCGTCGAGATCATCGCCCGACTCAAATCCTGGATAAGCCGATCCACGTGCAAGCGGTGTACCCTGCCCGAAGGAAAAATAATTGTCTTCTGCATAGGGAGCACCGGTGGTATGGGCATCACTGGAACCAATCACACCCAGCTGGAAGGGGTTAACCCCCAATTCGGCCTTCAGGGTCATACCTGTCAGCAGGGCATCACGGTAGTACCCGCCCTTGAACACCGAGATCGGATCAGTATTGTCCCGCCGATTCAGGTAATAGCGCACAATTTGAAAGTCAGCAAACTCATCATTCGGTGACAACGAAGGATGGACTTCAGACGTACCCTTCTGCTGGGTGATCTCGGCGACAGGTTCATTACGTTGCCGCTGGCGAGCGAATTCCTGGCTCATCGGCTCGCCCTGCCAGGTAGTGGTCATAAATGCGAGACCATCGCTCTGGTTCATGTTGTGGGGAATCGCCAGCGACTCGATGCCCCTGGACCGAAGCCGGTCCATCCAGTCCCAGAGATCTGCGGGGTCATCGGAATCACGTGCACTGAAGGGGCGGTTCGGGACACCATCGCGGAACATGACGTTCCGGTGCATGTGACGCCCACCACGTGATGGCGTGTACTCGTAACCCACGAGCGCGGTGAACTCCCCGGGTTTATTGTGTCGCTCTGCTGCCTCGATCGATTTCTGCCAGGCATCCTCGATCACCGCCGGGCCCACCAGTTCATGATCGCTTGCCGCAAGGGTCCGCATCAGCAGAATCGCACTGACCAGATCTGTCGGCGACTCCGGTACCAGTTTACGGCCATCAGGATGCCCGTAGGTGGGACTGCTGGGATCGAGCTGCGCCGCATTGGCACCGAGAAACGCTGCATGATCAGCGATCATCAAGAAATCCAGCGGCGGACCTGAGAGCCTGATCATGGTGCCGTTGGGATGTGGAATTGGCTCACCCTTGGCGTAGCGGTAGGCTGCGTCCGGAGACGTTCGCGCATTGCCTGCACCAAAAGCATCATGCGAGTACATCGTATGTATGTGGGTATCGCCGAAGAGAGGAATGCGGTCAGATTCAGCAGCCTGGATACAAGGATTCAGCAGCAGGCACACGCTGCAGACCAGGGTTGCAGGGATGACAGAAAAAGAATCTCGCGACTGTTTCATAGGCATTCTCTTTTTCAGCTATAGTGGAAAATTCTCGCGGTAATCACAAGGTATAACCAATACTCAAGAGCATGCCAGGCAAGTGTGCTCTCAATCGGCACCACTCAACCGACCACTACAAAAATAACGCTCAGGAAAAAACCCAGAACACCACGCGGAGCAATCAATGACGAGACATCGTACGACCGTAGAAAATCTGCCCGGACCTCACCTGCCGAGACCACATCATGATGGCACCGGGTGCTTAACCCTGCGGACGTTGCTGGTTTTTCTGCTCCTAACCCCTGTTTCCGCGCTGGCCAACAAAGCCTGCGAGCCTCAAGGGGAAGTAGCATTTATCTGCGGCATCCATAGTGCTGAGGACCTCGTTCGAGTCCCTGGTTCACGTTACGTTATTGCGTCGGGGCGGGAGTCAGCTGATGAAGGAACCCTGTACGCCATAGACAGTGAGACCCGGCAACATGTCAGGCTCTTTCCTGGCGCACAACCAGAACGCACGAAACCCTCAACAGGCGATAGTGCCTGTCCTGGTCCGATTAATCAGTTTCAACCCCACGGCGTGTCAATCAAACAGGTCTCCGGATCCAGCTTTACGCTATACGTCGTCGGCCACGGTCAACGTGAAGCAATCGAAATTTTCCACTTAACTATCGAGGACAAAGCGCCTGAACTAGTCTGGACAGGCTGCATACCAGCCCCAGAGCGGGTTGAACGCTTTAACGCGGTTACCGCTTTACCGGGAGATGCAATCGCTGTGACCAATCTCCCACCTCATGACAGCTTACGGCGTGGAACCGGTGAAATCTGGCAATGGCAGAAGGGCAACGGCTGGTCGGTTATCCCCGGGGGTAAGATCAACGGCGCAAACGGTATCGTCGCTTCTCCTGACGGTGAATCGCTCTATGTTGCCGAGTACTTCAGTGAATCCCTTCTCCAGATATCCCTGGGGAAAAGCCCCCTCCAGGTTAAAACGTTCCACGTCGGCTATTCTATCGACAATATTCGATGGTCAGACAATGGCAAGCTGCTGCTCACCGCACACGCAAGAAACTGTCAAGTCAACGGTCAATGTGATTACGGAGCACCTGGTACACAGGTACTTACATTTGATCCAGCCACAGAAAATCTCAATCCGCTATTCTATTATCCAACGCAGAAGTTCTTCCCCGTCGGCACCGTCACAGAGGCAGTAAACGGCGAATTGTGGATGGGTGGCATTGGCGGCACGGATCGCATTGTCGTTTTCAGCGGCATCACCTGGTAGCTGAGCCTACGGGGACCGATCAGGGGTTCCGGTTTCAACCGGGGCAACCAGCCTGCCTGGCAGCACTAAAGAGCTGAAAGATGCTCCGCAGCAACAGCGGTGTAGCGCTGCTCTTCATCGCCCTCCCAAAATCGAACTAATCTTGAAGCGCATGCCATGGAGCGACAAGCTGCCTGCTTTACAACTTCTGGAGAAAAACATGATTCGAATTTTGTTTATCCTTGCTGCATTGGCGAGCGTGCCGGCATCTGCAGAAGACTGGAATGAGGATCAAAGATCAGTTTGGGAAGCACTCGAAGCCCAGATTGGACATTTCAGTGCCGCTGAATACGACAAGAACGAAACCTATATTCATCCCAGTCTTGTCCTTTGGATGCCGGAATATCCTGTCCCATGGCGTTTTGGAGAATTTGTTATGGAACAGGGGCCGGACCTCGAGTATCAACTGTTTCCAATATCGGTGGTGGTTGTGGGAGACACTGCGATAATCAATGCGTACTGGCGCCGTCAGCGAAGCGATGGCGAACAGCTATGGCGACTACACAACACCTGGGTACGCGAGGACGATAAGTGGCGGTTGCTTGCGCTGTATAACACGATAAATTAGTCGTCAAAGCCAGCCGCTAGGGCACGGAAGACTATCCTCGTACTAGAGATAGTCTTCCGGCGCCCGATCTCGTGACCAGGCCACTCCAGCAAAAACCTGCTCACTCTACCGATGCTGAATAAGCACAAAGGTGCTATCAACACTAGAGATTCGCCCTTCTCCAAAGTTTTACTTTTGTTATCTGCTCACCGGGCCTATGCTGGTCATTCAACTGCGATA
>CAXPUI010000322.1:0-5993 GCA_964220205.1 Candidatus Allofontibacter communis
TGAGCCTTCAGCGGGTTAAGAGCCCTCAGCGGATTAAGAGCCCTCAGCGGGTTAAGAGCCCTCAGCGGATTAAGAGCCTTCAGCGGGTCAAGAGTCCTCAGCTTGTTAAGAGCCTTCAGCGGGTTAAGAGCCCTCAGGGTATTAAGAGCCTTCAGCGACGCTCGGTAAACCCTTGTTGAGCCCGGGGACTGGTTGTGGGTAAAGTCTGAGTCTAGCGCTAAATTGAAAGGACAGAACATGAAAGTCGGTTTGATGGTTGGTGAAGGCAGTGGGGCGGCCCCTGAGTTGCAGGGTCTGATCGAACGTGGCCAGTTAGCAGAGAGACTGGGACTTGATACTGCGTGGATAGCCAACATAGCCCTTGATGCAATGACAGCTTCTGCCGCGTTGGGTGGAGCTACCAGCCGTCTTGAGATTGGTACAGCAGTGGTGCCGACCTTTACCCGTCATCCTGTTGCTATGGCTCAGCAGGCAGCATCAACGCAGATGGCCTGCTCGGGCAGGTTTTCCCTGGGTATCGGTCTGGCGCACAAATTTCTGGTGGAAGACATGTGGGGCCTGTCTTACGACAAGCCCGCTCAGCAGATGCAATACTATCTCGAGGTGTTGGAGCCACTGCTGCGTGGTGAACCTGTTGTGCATCAGAACAAGAACTTTGATGTTCATCTGGCAGCGTTGCCTGAGGGGACTGAGACATCGTTGCTCATTGCAGCGTTGGGTCCGATGATGTTGAAACTGGCCGGTCGGATGACGGCAGGGACCATCACCTGGGCAACGGGATTTGACACCCTTGAAAATCACATCATTCCCGGTATCACAGCGGCTGCGGAGGAAGCCGGTCGACCTTCTCCCCGGATCGTTGCTGGCTTTCCGGTATTGCTGACAAAGAACAAGGCAACTGCCCATGAACTGGTGACAAAAGCCTTCGCAGTTTATGCAGGTGTCCCGTCTTACCGTGCCATGCTTGACCGGGAAGGTGCTCGTGGTATTGAGGACATCGCATTAATTGGCGATGAAGGGGATTTGACCTCACAGCTCGACAGGCTGGCGTCCATGGGTGTTACCGATCTCCTCGTCATGCCGATAGAGACAACCCCGGGAGAGATGGAGCGAACCATCGAGTACCTGGCAGCCCGTTAGCCTTGGTTGTTGAGGTGGGGATTACCCTGAATCGCCTTAAAAGTCAGGCCGATACTGGAGGGATAAACCGCGTCTGAAAAGTCGTTAACCTTGTCCCAGGCTTCGGCGACGTTATCAATGCTGAAACCTTCCGGGTCGAAATAGGCGCCTTGACTCCGCTGCCAGCGTACCCGGCTCATCCAGCCTGCGCCTACCTCAAAAAGCTCGCCGGTAGCTTCACAGGTGTCGTGACACAGCCAGGCGACCAATGGGCTCACACACTCGGGTTTCAGCAGTTCCATGGCCTCATCGGTCATCACCGTTCCCATCATGCGGGAGGCGGCGACGGGACCAATGGTGTTTGAGTTGATGTTCTTGCTGCGTCCCTCGACCGCAATCGTCTGGGAGAGCCCGTGCAGGGCCAATTTCGCTGCGCTGTAATTTGCCTGCCCGAAATTGCCGTATATGCCAGCGGCGGAGGTTGTCATGACGAATCGACCGTAGCCCTGGTCGCGCATATGGGGGAAGGCAGCCCGGCTGACCTTGAAGGCGCCCTGGAGGTGGACCTGGTAAACCAGGTCCCAGTCTTCGTCGCTCATCTTGTGGAATGACTTGTCCCTGAGAATACCTGCATTTTTGATGACAACATCGACTCTACCGAAGTTGTCGAGGGCACACTGTATGATCTTGTCGCCATCGATTACGGAGTCCGGATTGGCAACAGCATCGCCACCGGAGGCCTTGATTTCGGCGACGACGGCGTCAGCAACCGTGGCGTCGCTGCCTTCTCCGCTTCCGGACCCGCCCAGGTCGTTAACCACGACTTTTGCGCCCAGAGAGCCGAACAGCAGGGCATGTGATCGTCCCAGTCCGTTGCCGGCACCGGTGACTACGACTACTTTGTCATTGAAATCCAAACTCATTGGTTTACTCCTGTGTTTTCCTGTCTCTCTGGGAGCGCTGGCTTGCAGGTTCTTTCAAAAACCAGTGCGGCAACGGCGCCCAGTATGGCGAAACCGACCAGTATCATAAACATATGCTGAAATCCGGCGAGGCCCGGGTTGCTATCGATCAGGTAACCAGCGACTGCTGCGACATAGATATCCGGGGTGTATCCAAGCACCGACACGATGCCAACCGCCGTGCCGGTCACAGCCAGGGGCACCTGGCCTTCCTGGAACATGGCAAAATAAAGCCCGCGCAATCCATAGATGGCAATACAGGTGACCAGTGTGTTCAGCAGAATGATGGACAGAGTGCCTAGCTCTGGTCCGGTAAAGGCAAACCAGCCATGTGAAAAAATCAGCAGAACAAAACTGACGCAAGCCATTCTGGAGATACCGAACCGGTCACCCAGCAGGCCGATCAGCAGGGCCGCAATGGGGCGGGTCCAGGCGCCGATCGTGACGATCTGGGCTGCCTCAATTTCATCAATGCCGTGGCCGCGCACGGCAAAGAGACCGAACTGATCAAAGGCCTTGTAAGAAGTGTAGGCGCAGATAAGCACCACGGTCTGGAGCCAGACAGCTCTGATTCTGAAAACCCGCCAGAAGTTTTGCAGAACATTGGTTCTCGCTTCAGTCGGTGGGGCCTCCAGGCCGCGGAGCGCAAACCAGCCAAGAAAACCGGTCAGCGCGGTCACGGCTGTGTAACCGTAGATGACAATCGTAAGGACCGTCCGTTTGTCGTCCATGGTGGCCGAACCATAACCATCCGGAAACATGATGGCGAAGATCCATACCCCGACAGAGGCCAGCACGGCGGCCAGGAGCCCTCGACCGCCATCAAGCAAACCATAGGCCTGGCCCTGTTCGTTGAGACGGCCCCAGGCACGGGTTGCTTTGATCAAAGCCGCCCAGAATAGGAAAACCGTTGTGAAGCCAAAGAATCCCCAGACAAACATGACACCGTAATAACCCGGGAAGGTTGCGAGATAGATGCCGCCCAGGGCGGTAATCCAGAGAGACCAGGCGATGAGTTTGTGAGCAGGAAAACGGTCAGCCAGCGGGCCGCCAAAAAAGTAAGCGATCATCGCGACAACGCCATAGGCGCCCTGCGCGACACCGAGTTCGGTGGCAGACAGGTCGAAAACCTCCAGGACGGTCGGTCGGAAAAAGCGTGTGACGTGATAGGGAAGCGCAAATACCGCCTCGCCGGTGATGATCAGGGAGACCATAATCAGCCAGCGCTGAACCGGTGAAGGGGACTGATTTTCGGTCATGGGTACTATCTTGCCGGGTGCTGTCTAGGCTCGCGTAGCCTCCATGCTAACATGGGTTGGCTGCGTAGATTGAGTCGCGACGCTTGCGCGTAGAAATCTGGTCGCTGGAAGGCAAAATCAGGTTTTACACCGGCTTATAGTATGGCCAAAATTCAGTCATTTCTCTCTCGGTAAAATAATATGGCGAGACGTCCAAGTGCCCGACAGGCCAAACTGAAAGAGCGTAAAGCCGCGCTTGCTGAAGATCTCAGGCCCGTAAGAGCTGGTCACAGCGGAGGTCAATACAGACCTCTGTCAGACGAGGATGCTGAGATGATCATCGAGACGGCCTATCAGATTCTGGAAGAAGTAGGTTTTGCCGATGCCACGGATCACTGTATAGAAACGTGCGTGGGAGTGGGTGCCGAGTATGGTGATGATGGACGGTTGCGGTTCCCTCGAGAGGTTATAGCAGATACCCTCGGCAAGTGTAGACGGAATTTAACGCTGCATGCCCAGGATCCACAGCACGACCTAGACCTCAGTGGTTCCAGGGTGCATTTCTCAACAGCAGGCGCTGCTGTCATGGTGGTTGACCCGGATAGCGGGGAGTATCGTGAATCCACCGGGCAGGATCTTTATGACATGGCGCGAATCACCAATCGCTGTGAACACCTGCATATGTTTCAGCGTACCTGTGTCGCCCGGGACATCACGGATAACCGTGAGATGGACATCAATACTACCTACAACTGCATCATGGGCACCAGTAAGCATATTGGTTGCGCCTGGAATGACCCTGCGCATCTGGCCGAGTGTTTTGACATGCTGCATCTGGTCGCTGGTGGTGAAGAAGCCTGGCGCGCCCGGCCCTTCATGAGTATTTCCTGTTGTCATGTCGTACCGCCGATGAAATTCACTGAAGATGCACTCAATTGCCTGAAGCTGGCAGTAGAAGGTGGTATGCCCGTTTTATTGCTGTCGGCTGGCCAATCGGGGGCGACAGCACCGGCATGCCTGGCTGGTGCAGTTGCTGAAGCCTGGGCGGAGTGCCTGGGTGGTCTAGCCTATGTCAATGCCATCAAACCTGGTGCTCCAGCGATTCTTGGTACCTGGCCATTTGTTTCGGATCTCCGGACCGGGGCCATGAGCGGTGGTTCGCCGGAGCAGGCGCTGCTCTCAGCAGCCTGTTCTCAGATTGGTAACCTGTTTGACTTGCCGACGGGGACAGCCTGCGGCATGACGGATTCTAAGTTGCTGGATTATCAGGCGGGCGCGGAACGCGCTTACACCCTCAATTGCGCGGCCACATCCGGTGCCAATATTGTTTACGAGAGCGCAGGGATGTACGCCAGTCTCCTGGGTACCTGTCCTGAATCATTGTTGCTCGACAACGATACTCTCGGTGCCGTCATGCGGATTACCCGCGGCATCGAGGTCAATGAGAAAACCCTGAGCCTGGAGGATATCAAGGACGTTTGTTTTGGTAACAAGGGGCACTATCTGGGCTCAGCCCGCACACTCGAAGTGATGCAGACGGAGTACCTCTATCCGGAGCTTGGTGACAGGCTCAGTCCTGATGACTGGAATGATGCTCAACGGCCTGATCCGGTTCGCCTGGCTATTCAGAAGTCCCGTGACCTGCTGAATAGTGACTATCCGGACCATGTCAGCGATGAAGTCGACCGGCAGATCCGTGAACGTTTTCCTATCCGTCTTTCGCGACAAGCGATTGGTCGCAGTCCCTAGTCAGGAGTTACCAGGCTGTGCAAACACATGCTCGAGTCGTCATCATCGGAGGAGGTTCCCTAGGTGTGAACCTGCTGTATCACCTGACCAAGGAAGGTTGGTCAGACTGCCTGCTCATTGAAAAGGGTGAACTGACCAGCGGTTCAACCTGGCACGCTGCCGGGCTGTGTTCAAATTTTATTGGGAACATGACCGTTGCCCAGATTCATGATTACACCATACGCCTCTATAACGACATTCTGCCGGCAGAGACCGGCGACCCGTCGGTCTTCCATCAGACGGGGAGCCTGAGGATCGGATATTCGCGAGTTGAAGAGGAATGGTTTCGTAATCTGGAAAGTCGTGCCCATAGCGTTGGCTGTGAGTTTAACCTGATCAGCAAGGCGGAAGCCCGTGATCGTCACCCCTTCATCGACTTCAGTCAGGCAAGGGTGATTGCCAGCACGCCCAACGACGGCCACGTGGACCCGACATCTGTCGTTATGCCTCTTGCCTCTCTGGCCACGAAAGCAGGAGCTAAGATTGAGCGCTTTAACAGGGTCATGGAAATCAATGAACTGGCGTCGGGTGAATGGCAGGTTGTGACGGAAAAAGGTTCGGTAATTGCTGAGCACGTGGTGAATGCCGCCGGCTGTTTCTCCGTCGAGGTAGGCAGGATGGTTGGAGCTCATGTCCCCATGGTTAATCTTGAGCATCAGTATCTTGTCACGGAATCGCACCCCTTGATCGAAGACCTGGACTTCGAGCTTCCGGTGGTCAGGGACTCGCACTGTTCGGCTTACCTCAGGCAGGAAGGACGGGGCTTTCTGGTAGGCCCTTACGAGACGAGGGGAGCCAAGACCTGGGCGCTTGATGGTATGGACTGGGCCTTTGATCGCGAACTGTTTGATGCAGACCTTGAACGTTTGATGCCTTTTCTTGAGCG
>CAXPUI010000323.1:0-12041 GCA_964220205.1 Candidatus Allofontibacter communis
ACCACACACCAAAGACAAAGCATGAAACAGGATCGGAGAGTAGTTCTTCACGTAATTGTGATTTAATTGCGAGGCAGGCGCGATGCAGAGGTGGTGTGATGCAGAGGCGGCATAAAGAGGAGTGAGAGAGTGAGACTGGAAAAGTTTGGCTGCGGGGTCGAAATTTGGGATGTTGATATCGGAGGAGGGCTTGCCGGTCACGAAATCGATGGCATCAGGAAGGCGTTCTCTGACCATGGCCTGATATTTATCAGGGATCAACACATCTCGGCGCAGGACCACATTGACTTTGCTCGTCAGTTTGGTGAGATCAATGTGAATCGTTTTTTTCAGGCTCATCCTGACTATCCTGAGGTTGCACTGGTTATCAAAGAGCCGGATCAGGCCTATAACATTGGTGGTGGTTGGCACACGGATCACTCTTACGATGAAATTCCTGCGCTGGGTTCCATTCTCGCGGCTCGGGAGCTGCCGGCAACCGGTGGCGATACCTGGTTTGTCAGCATGTACGATGTCCTGGATCAGCTGTCAGCAGGTATGCGTAAAGCACTGGAGCAGATGCGTGCTGTGCATTCGGCACATCATGTCTTTGGTAGTCAAAACAGCGGGCAAGGTGAGTTCGGTGGCCGTATCGGCAACTCCGCATCTGCTGATGTGCTCGACGATCCGGTTCATCCGGTCATCATCCGGCATCCATTGAGCGGCCGGCCAACGCTCTACGTCAACCCGGGATTCACGCTGCGTTTCGAAGGATGGACGGAAGAGGAGTCGGCCCCTCTGCTTGAGTTCCTCTATAGTCAGGCGACTCGTAACGAGAATATCACCCGGTTCAACTGGCAGCCCGGATCCATCGCTTTCTGGGATAACCGGGCAACCTGGCATTTCGCGCAGAATGATTACCAGGGACTCAGGCGGGAGATGCACCGGATCACGATAGAGGGCTGCAAGCTCGAAGCAGCGGTGTAACCTTGTGTCCTGCGGTGCATCACTGCTGGTGTTATTACTGGCGTTGCTGTCTTTCTCATGTGCTGCCGATGAGGAAAGGGACCAGCGTCACGCGTGGGTGCTAAACAGCTACATAGAGAACGATCTGTTCTCGGAGACAGACCAGGACTATACCAGCGGTCTTCGTTTCTCGCTGGTATCACCGGATGTTGAGTCCTACCTTGATGAAGATCTACCCGACTGGGTTCGGCGCGTAAACCGAAGGCTCCTCTTTTTCCACGGCAGGCATGATGGCCTGCAGCGAAACGTCATCGTCTCTCTGGGCCAGCAGATCTACACACCGGAAGACCTGACTCGGACAGACCTGATTGAGGATGATCGGCCTTATGCTGGCTGGTTGTTCTTTGGTGTTGGTTACCAGACTCGAGACCTTGATCAGCTCGACACCCTGGAACTCAGGATTGGCGTGGTGGGTCCCGCCGCTTTCGGCCAGGAGGCACAGGACTTTATCCATGAACTTCGCGGCTTTGAAAAGTTTCAGGGCTGGGATAATCAGCTCGACAATGAACTCGGTCTGCTGGCCGTCTGGGAGCATAAGCGCCGTCAACGGTTTCGTGTAGGTGAGCGTCTGGGTTGGGATGTGATTAGCCATGCGGGTATGGCATTGGGTAATGTCAGGTCACACGTCAATGCCGGTGCGGAAATCAGGTTTGGCTGGTCCCTGCCGGATGACTTTGGGACCTCTGCGATCAGACCGGGTGGAGAGAACAGCACGCCTGATTCTGCCTGGAATCCTCGTGTTCTCCATCAGCGACGCTGGGGGCTGCACTTCTTCGCTTCATTTGATGCAAGGCTGGTGGGTCAGGACATTTTCCTGGATGGCAACACCTTCAGGGACAGTCACCAGGTTGCGAAAGAATCGTTTGTCGCGGATGCGGCAGTGGGGTTTGCCGTCACTTTTGGCGGTGGTCGACTTTCTTATGCGCATATATTTCGCAGTCGCGAGTTCGCTCAACAGGATCACTCTCATTCCTATGGATCGCTTTCGTTCTCTTACACCTTCAGGTCAAGCTGAGCGCATTGCTGAATCTGCAATATTGCATGTCAATCAGATCATTTTACGCAACCACCGATTTGCTCTAGAGTAGCCCTCCCTAACACGGATGAGCTCAGGTAGAACCATGCCCAATTACTTCAATAGTCTTTCTCTGCGTCAACAGCTGGAACAGCTTGGCAAATGTGAATTTATGGACCCGGCGGAGTTCGCCGATGAAGCGAACTATCTAAAAGGAAAGAAACTCGTTGTTATCGGTTGTGGGTCGCAGGGTCTCAATCAGGGACTGAACCTTCGTGACAGCGGTCTCGACGTTGCCTATGCGCTGCGGCAGTCGGCTATCGACGAGCAGCGGGACAGCTGGAAGAATGCGACTGAAAACGGTTTTACGGTAGGAACCTACGAGGAATTGATACCTACCGCGGACCTCGTGCTCAACCTTACCCCTGATAAACAGCACACGGCCGTGGTCACGGAAGTGATGCCGTTGATGAAGGAAAACTCCTGCCTGTCCTATTCCCATGGGTTCAATATCGTGGAAGAGGGCATGCAGATTCGTGATGACATTACTGTTGTTATGGTCGCGCCAAAGTGTCCAGGGACAGAGGTGAGAGAGGAATACAAGCGAGGTTTTGGTGTCCCGACGCTGATTGCGGTTCATGATAATAATGACCCACACGGTGAAGGCCTGGCTATTGCGAAAGCTTATGCCGCCGGCACAGGGGGACACCGGGCAGGCGTGCTGCTGTCCTCGTTTATTGCGGAAGTTAAATCCGATCTCATGGGCGAACAGACAATACTCTGTGGCATGTTACAGACAGGCTCGCTGCTTTGTTTCAACAAGATGGTCGAAAAGGGCGTTGATCCGAACTATGCCTCCAAGCTGATTCAGTATGGCTGGGAAACGGTGACTGAAGCACTCAAGCACGGTGGTATCACCAATATGATGGACCGGCTATCGAATCCTGCCAAGATCAGGGCCTATGAACTGGCAGAAGAGCTCAAGGAAATCATGCAGCCACTCTATGAAAAGCACATGGATGACATTATGACCGGCGTATTTTCATCGGGCATGATGGAAGACTGGGCGGATGGTGACAGCAAGCTCCTCGGCTGGCGGGATGAAACTGGCGACACGGCTTTTGAGACAACGGAAAATACCAGCGATGATATCGGGGAGCAGGAATATTTTGACCACGGCATTCTGATGGTGGCAATGGTCAAGGCAGGCGTTGAGCTTGCATACGAAGTGATGACAGCGACTGGTATCAAGGAAGAGTCTGCCTATTACGAATCGCTGCATGAGACGCCACTGATCGCCAATACGATTGCTCGAAAGAAGCTCGTTGAAATGAATCGCACAATTTCCGATACCGCTGAGTATGGCTGCTACCTGTTCAACCATGCCTGCTTCCCTTTATTGCAGGATTTCATGGATAAAGTGGATACGGATGTAATCGGCCGGGGTCTGGGCCTGAATGACACCAGCGTGGATAACCAGCGATTGATCGAAGTCAATGCGGCGATCCGCGCTCACAACGTTGAGGAAATCGGTACCACCCTGAGGGGTTACATGGGTGCGATGCAACGTATCGTGTGATTACGTATCAGGACTGCAGCTTAAAGTTCAGCGAGAGCTTTTCGCTGCAAACCCTTAACTGGCAGGTCGGCCGGGGAGAAACCTGGGCGATCGTCGGACCCACTGGTTCAGGGAAGTCTGCGCTGGCGGCCTCTCTGATGGGGGAGGGACAGGTCGTCGATGGCTCCAGGCAACTCTCGCTTGCGGAAACGTCTATCCTGTCGTTGGAAGAGCAGGGGCGGTTGATCGACCGCGAGAAACTGAGAGACGACAGTGATATCACTGACAGGGTGAACCCGGGCACATCGGTTTCTGACATGCTCGACGAGGTCTGCACGGATCATGATACGAGAGATAAGCTGGTTCAGGCGCTGGGCGTAGAGCCGCTGCTGGATCGTGGCTTTCGTAAACTCTCTACCGGGGAATCCCGCAAGGTGCTTTTGGTCAGAACGCTGGCCGCACATTCCTCCCTGGTCATTCTCGATGAGCCCTACGAGGGTCTGGATGCAGCAATCGCGGCCCGAGTCCAGGAAATCCTGTCAGAACTGGCGGGTAAAATCAGCATGATTCTGGTCTTGAACCGTATCGCGGAGATTCCGGATTTCGCCACTCATATCATGAGGCTTGATGGCGGTGTGATCAGTGAACAGTTTCCCTGTGATGATGTCTCTGAGTCTCGCCGCGTACTGACCCAGATCAGTCAGATAAGCTCTGGACCGCGTCGGTTCCCAGACCCTGAAGAGCCGTTGCCGCAGCGACTCAACGAAGACGGTTCGCTGGTACGTCTGAGAAATGGCCGGGTAGCCTACACGGATAAACTGGTATTCGAGGGGTTGAACTGGCAGATATTTCCGGGGAGTCACTGGCAGGTGAAAGGACCTAATGGCAGCGGCAAGACCTGCCTGCTGAATCTGGTTACCGGTGATCATCCACAGTGTTATGTGAATGACCTGTCTCTATTTGGTTTCCGTCGAGGCGAGGGTGAAACTATCTGGGACATCAAGCGGCACATCGGCTTTGTGTCGACCGCCTTGCATTGGGACTACCGGCTGTCTGTCAGTGTCATGAAGGTTATTATTTCCGGTTTCTACGATTCCATTGGCCTCTACACCAAGGCCAGCGACCAGCAATCTGAGATTGCGATGCAATGGCTGGAAATTCTGGGTCTGGAGGACAGGGCTAACGATTCATTTGCGGCCTTGTCCTTTGGGGAACAACGTGTCCTCTTGATCGCGCGTGCGATGGTGAAGCATCCAGCGTTGCTGCTGCTTGATGAACCTTGCCTGGGGCTCGATGAGGTTAACAGGGCCTTGGTGCTGTCACTCATTGACCGGGTTTGCGCAGCTGGCTCGACTACCCTGGTCTATGTCAGCCATCATGAGGAAGATAAGATAGATGCTATTGATAATGAACTGGACTTGAGTCGGGAGCGTTAAGTATGGGTGTATTGGAAGGTCAGAATGCTTTTGTGACCGGTGGTGGAAGTGGCATTGGTCTTGCCTGCGCCAGGGCCTTCGCAGCTGATGGTGCAAATGTGTTGATCATGGGGCGTAACGAGGAAAAACTGGCGGCTGCTGCAGATGAACTTGACGCCGCTGGTGCAGGTAAAATCCAGGTTTTCAGGGGCGACGTCAGTACCGAAGCCGACGTCAGCAGTGCCGCTGAGCAGGCAGCGCTCGGAGGCGCCCTGGACATCGCCGTAGCCAATGCCGGAACCGGTGGCCTGGGACCGATCATGGCCACCGAATCGGAAAACTGGGATCAGATAATGCAGACGAATCTCAGCGGGACGTTTTATACCATCAAGCATTCGGGGCAATGGATGGCTAAATCGGGCGGGGGGGCTATCTGTGCCATTTCGTCGATTGCGGGTGTCCGAACCCATCGATTCATGGGGCCCTACTGTGTCAGCAAGGCGGGCATTGACATGCTGGTGAGGAATACCGCTGATGAGTTGGGTACAGCCAACATCAGGGTCAACAGTGTCTGTCCGGGACTGGTCGAAACTGAGCTGGCATCAGGGCTTCTGGAAACGCCGGAGGTCTACGAGGACTACCTCGACTGCATGCCGATCCGTCGACATGGCGAGGTGGACGACATTGGTCAAGCTGTCAGGTTTCTCTGTGGGCCGGAATCGAGTTGGATTACTGGCGTTGTGCTGAGTGTTGATGGTGGGCATCATCTCAGGCGAGGTCCGAATGTCGAGCCTTTTTCCCGGATGTTGTTTGGCGACGAATTGACCGAAGGCAGGATAACTTAACCTGGATGCAGCGCTGATGTCTGTGTCGTGCCGATACCATCCCACGCGCTCCTGTCCACCGGCAACTGAGCCCGGACGATAGACACTGGGATACCGGTGAGATGAGCCATGCCGGAGATTTTTTCGAGGTTCTGCGGGCCATCGCTGGCGAGTATATTGACGTTGACCCCGCCAAGTTTGCTGGCGACGCTCAGACCCTCGGCGTTTTGATGGCCCCAGCCATGTGGTATGGAGACGACTCCAGGTGTCAGGGTGTCAAGCAGGCGCAGCGGGAGACGGACCGATGCGACTGCCGAAGTCACATCAACTGCTTCGCCACTCTGCAACGACATGGATGCGGCATCCTGAGGATGCATGTACACGTAATTGGTCTGGGTCTCTTCACCGTGTGTCAGCTCTTCAATATTCTGGGTCCATGAGTTGTGCGTCGAATGTGCCCGTTTCGTAATCAGTCTGTAGCGATGCGGGTTGCTTGCATGAGTGCTGTCCAGGTTCTGTGCTTCCTCGGCCAGGTGCTTCGTCATCAATTGCACCTTGGCGCCGGGTGTCAGGGGACGTTGACTCAGGAACGAGGCGGCTTCGGTGGGCGTGCCGGGCAGACCATCCGGTGATTTCAGCAGATCGCTGAAACGAGGTGCCCCTGATAGCCTCAGAATAAGGTCCAGGATGAATCGCTGTGGCAGTCCCGTGCCGCCAGCCAGCCGATTGCACGCCTTCAAACCTCTGAAAAACCATTGGAGAAAAGTTGATTGGTAAAGATTGACTCCCGAGGCCGTAGCGAGATCCGTGTAGATGGTCGCTTCATCTCTCTGTTCACCGGTAGTACGGAGAACAGGTTCGGTAGCGGCAAGATAGGGAATCGACTGCATCCCAAGGAAAAGAGGGAACACGAAGGGGAGGTCATGGCGCTCCAGCGGTGAAGTTGCTGGGAGCACATAGTCAGCCAAACTGGCTGTTTCATTGAGGTAGATGTCGGTGACTACCAGCATCTCAAGGGTCGTGAAGGCCTTTTTCAGCCTCTCTGAATTCGCCATGGTCATCAACGGGTTGCCACCGGTAACGAACATGGCCTTAATCTGTCCATTGCCAGGGGTAAGAATTTCGTCGGCGAGGATGCCCCCCGGGAACCCCCCGTTGAGTTCCCTGAAATTTCCGATCCTGGAGCGTGCCTGGCGGTTGAAGAGTCCCTGTTTCTGCGCCAGGGCGGGGAAGTCAAAGATTCCTCTGCCGACCAGGGTTCCACCTTTTTTGTCCAGATTACCGGTGATGGCATTGATGCATTCGGCCAGCCAGTGAGCCAAGGTCCCGTGGCCACCCATACCAATCCCAGTGCCTGTAACGATTGCCGCGCCGTCTGCTGTGAGATACGCATCGACCAGGGAGCGGAGCTCTGTCGCGCCTACGCCTGTCAGATCGGCCGTTAGCTCGGGCGGCCAACTGGCAACAAGATCCTTTAGATCATCGAGGGCCGTCATGTGCCGGTTTACCCAATCTTCGTCGACTACCCTGCGTGAGAAAATTTCCTGCAGGAAGGAGAGTAGAAAATACACATCACTATTAGGCTTGATGAACTGGTGTTCACCAGCCACCTTCGCGGTTTCTGTCTTTCGCGGGTCTATGACGATCACTCGACCGCCTCTTGCTCTGACTTCCTTCAGCCGTTTTACGGGGTGAGCAACCTGAAGGAACGTCCATTTGGAGACCACAGGATTGGTCCCGAGCAAAAAAAGACACTCGACGTTATCAAGATCCACGAAAGGCTGAAAGAAAGGAAAGCCGTACATCTCGGTGGCAGCAGCAAATTTGTTGGCGCAGTCCTGGGTCGCCGAAGAATAAATGTTGTGGGATCCCAGCCCCTGCATAAAGCCCTCGGCAAATATCGGATGCAACAAGCTGAAGCCGGCTGCTGTACCAACATACATGCCAATCGAATCAGGGTCGTCAGACCTCAGTGTACGAAGTTTTGCGCCGATTTCCTGGTTGGCTTGTGCCCATGAAATGCGTACAAAATCCTTACCTATGCGCTTCAACGGGTATAGCAGGCGATCCGGAGAGTCATACATTTTGTGTTGCTGCAAACCCTTCATGCAGGCAAAACCCAGGGTGCCGATATGGTTTTTGTTGGGCCGGATATCGGTTACCTGGTTGTCGGTTAGGTCAACCTGCAGACCGCATGAGGCTTCGCATATTCGGCAGAAGGTGTGTTTGATCGCCATGATCGAACTGTAACAAAGACTTGTGGTGTGCAGGAAGCCGCCAGGGCTAAGCCTGCGATTTCAGGCCAGGCGCTTCCAGTATTGCCAGGGGTATTCGTCTTCGTTGGCCGCCAGCGGGTCGAGCTTCTGGTGCTCAAAGTAAGTGCGGGAAGCGCGTTGCGCTTTGATCAGTAACCCTCGTGTGCGCTTGGCCCTGGCCTTGGCGAAAACGGTATCCATTAATCGCTTGCCGATGCCCTGACCCTGGACGATGGGCAGCACAAAGAGGCCGTGAAATAGCCCCCCGTTGCCGTTAGGCAGCTGGTGGTTGGGAGAGGGGTCCCAGACGGCTGCTCCGACAATTTCGCCCCGGAAGGTGGCGACCAGCACTTCCAGGTTTTCCAGATCAGTGTTGTCGTACTGGAGTACTGGTGCCGCCAGTCGCTTGAGCCGGTGTGGCGCGGGCCAGTTCATGACGGCAGACAGCACAACGTCGTTGATCTTCGGGAGATCAGTAAGTTTGGCAGGATGAATCTCAATCACACCTCTAATACGCAATCAGTGTCGAAATGGATCATGATCCAGCGTTAATTGGTCGTCGTATGTCTGGTATGGCTGATTGTCACTCCAAGGATACCCTGTTCTACGACGGTGCCTGCCCGATGTGCCGGACAGAGGTTGGTCATCTCAGGCGGCTGTCAGGTGGGCGCCTGGCGTTCGTTGATGTGCACTCGCTCGCGGATGACGCGCCAGAGAAAACGGCGCGGCTCCAGCGCCTGCACCTAGAAACCGCCGATGGCAAGATGTTAAGCGGGTTGGATGCAAATGTGACGGCGTGGCAGCACACCCGCTTTGGTGCGCTGTTCAGGCCCTTGCGATGGCCACTTATCCGTCAGCTGGCGGATAAGGCGTACGGGGCCTGGGCGGCATCTCGTTACCGTCGTCTATATGGCGGCAGTAAAACAAGTGGCCTAAGGAAAGAGCCTAAGGAAAGACAATGACAGCAACGATGTGCAGGGCAATGACCGCGCTGGTGACCCCCACTCGGGTGTGGCGATAGTAAAGGGGGTGTCCGGCAAAAACGGTAAGACGTCGTTCACCTAGGAGGAGGACCGCGAAAAGTAACGCCATGCCCAGTAATGCGGCGGTCGCCTCGTAAAGGAAAATCGGTGCCTGGAGCAGGCAGGCCAGAATAACCAGCACGTTGCTGAGGACAATTCCGCCTGAACGCTGTTGTTCCGAAAGGGCTGCAGCAACCAGGGCGGTAGCCCACCAGACACCGCAGAGAAAACAGAAAATGGCGAGAGAGTACAGCGCGAAGGCGATTCGTCCCAGGGCCGGATCAGGCCATGCTGCTGCCAGACAGAAAGGAACGATCCCAAGGACTGCCAGCCCGCCAACGAGAAGCTCCTTGCCTATGCTGCCTGGCATGTCGGGCACCAGTAGAGACGACGGGAAGCAACCTCTAACCGCTGGATAGGGGTGGCACACTGGATGCAGGGCTCTGCCTTGCGTCCGAAGACAGCGAAGCGGTAGGACTCGAAGCCGCTACCCTGCATGGCGAGCTTTTTCGCCATCGTCTTGGTGACGGTAATGCCACGGGTTCGGTAGCTGCGCCGGCTGATTGTCAGAGTGGCCCTGGCGAGCCTTTGCAGCGCATGCCGACCCAGTTCGCAAGGTCGTGCGTTGGGTGGCACCTTTGCTTGGAAAAGGATCTCTGATCGAAGGTAATTGCCAATGCCGGCGATGAACGCCTGGTTGAGATAGAGAGTGCCAAGGGATTTTCTGTGAAAGCGCTGCTCAAGCAGACGCCGGGTTACCGCCTGAAAGGACAGCGAACGGTCGAGGACATCCGGGCCCAGTTTCTTCAGGAAAGGATGGTCAGCGATACACGCTGTAGGCCAGAGTTCTATGTCCGTTGCGCTGTACAGCAGTGCACTGTGATGAGCAGTGTGCAGGCCGACCCGAAGCTGTCGATTGGTGCGGGGAGTCTGGCCGCGGCGGGTGACGTGCCAGACACCATAGAGCTGGTTATGCGAGTAAAGCGTTTCACCGTGCCCAAACTCGGTCAGCATGGCCTTGCCGTGGCTGGTCACGCGCTCCACCTGTTGGCCGGTGATGCGTGACGCTGCAGCCTGGAGTTCCGGTGAGGTAAATTCAGCGCGTTCGATGATGCGCCCGGCCAATACGTCGTGCAGTCTGTCAGCGGCTATGCGTATCTCCGGGCCTTCAGGCATATCAGTCGTACTCTGTTTTACTGTTTATACGCGGTGGCCGTGAATTGGATGCCTGTTGAAGTGTCGTAAGCAGCAGAGGCTGAAAAGCCCCTGCTAAAACGAAATAATGATGCCGACGATCGTTGCAGTCGTGCAGGTGGCGATTGTCCCGGCAATGATGGATTTGCCGCCGAGTTCAAGAATTTCTGCCCGTCGTTCCGGGACCATCGTAACCAGACCGGTAATCATAATGCCCAGGCTCACAAAGTTAGCGAAACCGCAAAGTGCATAGGTCATGATGACCCGAGTCCTTTCGGACAGTTCTTCCACGGGAATCTGCCCAAATCGGACGTAAGCGATAAATTCCGTCAGCACGACCTTTGTCCCCATCAGTTGTCCTGTGACAAAGGCTTCAGCCCAGGGGATACCCATCATCATGGTCAGGGGAGCCATCACCAGGCCGAGAATCCTCTCCAGCGTAATGGCTCCGCCGGCGATGTCGGGTAACACGCCTAACGTGGCGTTCGTCAGATAGACGAGGGCGACGATGACAATGATCATGGCGATGATATTCAGGAACAGTTGTAACCCGTTGCTGGTACCTATGGTAATGGCATCCATCACGTTGTCCGCTCCTCGATCAATGTCCTGGTCACCGGTGGTCACAGCACTGCGGTCGGGTACCAGCAAGTGCGAGACATAGACCACAGCCGGCAAGGTGATGAGCGAACAGGAGATAAGGTGGCCGATGGCATCCGGGACAACTGCTTGAATCATGGCAGCTTCCAGCGCCAGCATGGTCCCGGCAATAGTTGCCATCCCCGCACACATCACAGCGAAAAGTTCACCGCGGTTCAGCCTGGCAAGATAGGGTTTAATCAGCAAAGGGGATTCCACCATGCCCAGGAAGGCATTGGCAGAAATTGCCAGACCCAATGCGCCACCGATTTCCAGGGTCTTTTCCAGGATAATGGAAAACCCTCGCATGATCAGGGGTAGAATCTTGAAATACATCAGAATCGCTGAGAACACACTGATCACAATAACCAGCGGCATGGCTTGAAAGGCGAGGATGAAGCCTCCCCCTGGAGCAGTTTCCTCAAAGGGCAGTTCTCCGCCTCCGAGGTAGCCGAAAATAAAGGTCGTCCCTTCCCGCGTGGCGGCCTGGAGGACGGTAATGCCATCGTTCAATACCACGAATAACTGCTGGGAAGCCGGCAGGGTCAACAGTACCAGTGCGAAGATGATTTGCAGCCCCAGGCTTTTGAGGACAATAGGCAGGTGGATGTTCTGCCTGTTTTCACTGAATACCCAGCAGAGCCCGATCAGCAGGCTCAGTCCGATAATACTTTGTGCAATTAGCATGGTGTCGACCCGGATAACAGAGCGTTTAAGTTACCACACTAAGCCGCTGCAATGTGGATAGGCCAGGTCACGAGTTTATTTTTGGTGGCTGAATTTTGGCTCGTCGTATCGGGGAATCCTTCAAGCGGTTTTTTCAGTACACTAAGAGTCAACCAAAACGAACGTGAGACTGTGTCATGGCTACTTTTGATATTCCCGGTGGAGACGAAGCACTGCGGGCGGCACTCGAGGAAGTTAATCTACCCACTCTGTTGATGGTCATGACGCAGTTTGCTGGCGATGACCGGTGGTTGTCTGAGCGTTACCAGCCGGAGCCTATTGTGGTCCCTGAAGGGGAGCTGTTCCCTGACGATACAGGTAATTTCGATGTTGAGGTCGCCGCAGAAATTCGTGACGCGGCGTTTGACCTGATCAGGAAGATCCGTGA
>CAXPUI010000324.1:0-3500 GCA_964220205.1 Candidatus Allofontibacter communis
TCCCCAATTGCGCAGCTACCCGGCATGTGCACTTCGTCCTGGACGGGTCAGGGCCCGCCGAATTGTCGGTACCCGGTCTGTCTGACTGGCCGGAGATTACCTGGGAGGCAGGACCAGGATCAAAGCGGGTTAACCTCGACACTGTTACAGCTGATGAAGTGCAGTCCTGGCAACCGGGTGAAACGTTGTTGCTGTCTGGCCGGATGTTGACTGGCCGTGATGCAGCGCACAAGCGTATCCGGGATGAAGGCGTGCCCGAAGGCGTTGACCTGTCTGGGCGATTTATCTACTACGTTGGTCCGGTTGACCCGGTCGGCGAAGAAGTCGTTGGTCCTGCAGGTCCGACGACGGCGACCCGGATGGATGGATTCACGGAGATGATGCTCGAGAAGACGGGCCTGCTTGGTATGATCGGCAAGGCTGAGCGTGGTCCTGTCGCGATCGACGCAATAGCTCGTCACAAGGCGGTTTACCTGATGGCGGTCGGTGGGGCGGCATTCCTGGTCTCCAAGGCTATCCGCAGTTCCAGGGTGGTTGCCTTCGAAGACCTCGGTATGGAGGCTATCCATGAGTTTGAGGTCGAGGATATGCCGGTAACTGTCGCAGTAGACAGCAGTGGAACATCGGTGCATAGAACAGGTCCAAAGGAGTGGCAGGCCAAAATAGGCAAGATTCCTCTGGTTGAAGAGTAGGAAAAACTCAAACAAAACATAAAGTTAGCCTGTTTTATTGCGGCAATTTCATTGAATCCACGGTAGTGATAAAGCAAAATCGCTTTTTCTAGGGCGATTTTTATTGGCAAGCAGGTAGCAAATGGTGCAGGACAATAACTCAGTCGATCAGTTGTACTTGAACGCGGAGAGCCTGGCGAAGGACTTCTCACTGTTCCCGCGTCGGGAACCAGCATCAGTGGTCAAAGGATTGCTGACGGAACATCAGATCGAAATAGCACTGGAAAAGCTCCGGGACATGGAGGTCGATGCCTATATCGCAGCGACTGTTGCTCCAACAGAGGAATCCACCCGTCCAGGTGCGAGGACCATCATACAGTCGCTCGACGTGCCTGTTTCAGCAGAAGTCGACATGGGGCCGCTTTACGCGGCAGAGCTTGAACTGAACTTTGATGGCGCGATACGTCGTGTTGGCCTCATCAGCCACGACAGGGCTTACGCGACGGGGGTCTGGGGACCGGAGCACCATACTGAAGCAGCCAGGCTGGCAAGTAGTTTTGCCATACGGTCCATGCCGATCGTCACCTTTATGGATACGCCGGGGGCTGACCCCTATGAAGAAGCGAATGCGTCGAACCAGGCACACTCCATATCACGCCTGATCGCCGAGCTTTGTAATGTTGATGTGCCTACACTGGGTATCATTATTGGTCAGGGCTATTCCGGTGGTGCCATACCCCTTGCCTCCAGCAATCTCCTGCTGTCAGTCCGAACCGGGGTTTTCAACACGATTCATCCGAAAAGCCTGGCTAACCTTGTGCGGCGTTACAACCTTTCCTGGCAGGAGTGTGCCAAGTTTGTCGGTGTCTCAAGCTACGAACTTTACAAGCAGGGCAATATTGACGGTATCGTCGACTATGACCCGGGAGAAGATGACCGGATCCACAATCTCAAGAATGTCATTGTCAGTGGTATTCAGTCTATCGAAGACAGCACGCGCAATTTTGTTGCCGACCAACCGGAGGTGCTCAATCACTATCACCGTAACCTGAAGCGTTATTTCAATCCGTCGGATCAAACCGCAGCAGTCCATGCCAGTTCCACTTTGAAACTGAGGACATCGCCAACGGAGTATCCCAATGTATTTGGCGTAGCATTCAGGTATCTCAGATATCTGGGTCTGAGGCGTCGAATAAAGGCAACGACCACGACTCAGTATGGCCGATTGGCGGATATAGAAATTCCGGAAGGTGAGTTGGCGCAGAGGATGCACCGTGAAACACGGTCCGCTTTCCTTGGCTGGCTGCAGGACCCGGACAAGATGTTGTACGAGGATGCCCTCAATAAATCCTGGAAGAATTTTCTGGAGAAACGTGCTGCCCTGGGTGAAGAACGCGGGCGTATCGCTCAGTTCATTTTCGGTGAACCGCAATCGAATTTTGTAGATGCCAGAGAGGAGATCTGCCTGGTATCGGGTCTGCACCTATTCAATCGCTGGAAGGCAAGCGCGGAGGATAATCTCTCGGCACTGATAGAGCATCTGGGTAACACGGAGATCAGTGCTTATTTCTTGAATACCAGTGACATCAGGGATGTGAAGGGGCTGCTGCGAGCCTTGTCGGACAGTACCGATGATTTTCATGCTGACCTCAAACAGCGTTTCAGCTATGAAGGACAGAAGCTTTTTGATCCTGAATATATTGAAGAAAAAAATGCAGTATTCCTCTGTGGACAGCTGGTGGCGGAACTCAACCTGCTGCTGGAAGGTGCTGCTTTGTTTGACGAGGAACGACTGGCCGGACTGACAGTCTCCGCCACGACCCGGGATGTTTCGACGCAGTTCGATTCCAGTATTCCAGCCAATCGTCGTCTCCTCGAAGACACGCTGTGGTCCCATGTGGAACGCAAGGCAGATACTGCAACCTCGCCGGCGGCGCAGGATGTCAGTATCCTGGATGTGATTCTCGATGAGGACATTCGGGCGGATTTTATTGAAACCTGTCGGAACCTGATTCTTTTTAACCGGGTCTATGAAAATATGATTGCGGATCTGGTCTCGGTGGCCAGGGAAGCAAGTGACACAAAGACTCTGCCCAGGGACTTTATTGCAGGCTTGATCGATAAGTCGATACAGCAGGTGTTGGCGCTGAAATCGTTCACCGGCCGGAACGACATTGAAGTGCAGCAATCCTTTGCCGCCTGGATGGAGCAGCTGTCAGATCATTCTGGCAGCAGTAATTTCCTGAAATCTGTTGAAGAGTGGATACGTGTTGTACACAAGGATAAATCTGACACCTTGTTTGTTGTGGTCAGCTTCTTTTTCGAGAAGATCCTTCCCGAGTATTACGCGTCAAGGAGAACAGGCAAGCGATTTGAAGGCCGTATCGAGCCGGTGCGGATCGGGCGGCGTAAGGATTTCTGGAACCGGTTGACCATCGCCTATCGCGACCTTCTTTTCAATGAACTCCTCAATGCAGAGAATCGTTCCGGGCGGATGAATATCGATTCGATTCTCGACCGTTATGTGGAGAACTTTGAGGAACTGAGCGAATCCCTGAGGTCAGCGAACCCCTGTGCTTTTCCGACCTTCAGGCCGTCTATTGAATCTGCACTGAACAAGAATGTCCGGCCTCATGGTCTGATTACGGGCATCGGTGACTTCAAGACCAATGATGCCTGTTACCGGGTAGGGATGGTCATTTCCAACGTTGCCTTCCAAGCTGGCAGTATCGATAACTCGGATTGCACGAGGTTCTGTCACCTCCTGGTTGAGTGTGCCAAGCAGAGGCTGCCCGTCATCTGCTTTGTTTCCTCCGGCGGTATGCAGAC
>CAXPUI010000325.1:0-2241 GCA_964220205.1 Candidatus Allofontibacter communis
GATGACTACACCAATGAGTATTTTGATCGTCGAGACCTCACCACAGCCTCAACAGCGCGGGACAAGCGCGTTCTTGCGACTCAGATCGATGATGACTATACCGAGTACTACATTGGGGAATACACGAACCTGGGTTTCGCCCTGATGGGTGATTTCACCTGGAATAATGGGTTCAGTGCTCTGCTGGGTGTGCGTTACGATACGATCGACGTCGAGAGTCGTCAGCCGTCTGACAAGCTTTTGTTTGCGTCATCCAATAACTTCTGTCCGCCTCCAGGTGGTTGTGAAGACGTAGAAGCTGACGACGATGTCAATGGTGTCTCGTGGACAGCGAGCATCAGTTATGACTTTGCTGATGGTCAGTTTATTCCTTACATCACGGCCTCCGAGCAGGCAACTATGATTGTCGGCCAGGGTGCAGAAGCGACCGTGGGAAATGTTGCTGATGGTGGTGTATTTGATGAGTCGGAGCTCTTTGAATTTGGGATCAAGGGAAGTCTGTTGGATAACAGTCTCTACTACGCGATCTCAGTTTATGAGCAGGAGCGAACCGATTTTTCTGCCCAGTCAATCGTGACCAACCAGGCGACCAAGACCGAGGGCGCTGAAGTTGAGGTGCGATGGGTTGTGAATGAAAACCTGCTGCTGACGTTCGGCTACTCGAATATTGAGGTGACAAACCTGAATACCGAGGAAGCTGGCTTCCGCTTCAGCTTTATCGGTGGTGATGATTTGCCGAATATTCCGTGTCATTTGCTTTATGGAGGCACCCTTGGCGGCTTTGTTGCCAACACCGCCAGCGGTTCAAAGAGAGCAGGTATGCCTGAGAATATCTACACGATGACTGGCCGCTATGACTTTGGTAATGGCTGGGCGGTGAACGGCAGCATCATTGATGTTGACAGTGTTGATTCTGGCTATTCAGGTGCTGTCCAGTTGCCAGCCTATACACTGGTTAACCTGGGTTTCTCATATGAGACTGAAGACTGGTTGTTCAGCGTCAGCGGCAAGAACCTGACAGACGAAGAGTACTTCCGGTCCAACTTCCCGAACTTGTTCGGAGGCGTGATCGTCCTGCCTGAATTACCTCGTCACTATAACGCTAGGATTCAGTACAAGTTCTGATCCGTCAGGCATTCTGTAAGCCGTGAAAGCGGTTGTTCAGGATGAAAATCAAAGAAAGGCGGTCAACTGACCGCCTTTTTTTGTGCAGTCTTTCCTATCTTTCTGTTCACGCATTTGTGATTGTCTGGCATGCTTGTCGGTCTCTTGTCTCCAATAGCATCCAATGAATAAAGCCCTGTTTCTCGCACTGTCGTTTGTCATCATGGCGCTTGCCTGTATCCCGTCATCCTCAGCCGATACGCGGATGGTGAAGGTGGTTGTTGTTACCATGTTTGAGATTGGTGAAAACACCGGTGATCGGCCCGGAGAATTCCAGCTCTGGAAAGAACGGCGTAATCTCACCGAAGTGCTGCCGTTTCACGGCTGGCGTGATCTGCATTATGACCCGGAGGATGATCTGCTCGTGATGGTTACGGGCATTGGTACAGCGAGATCGGCCGCTGCCGTGATGGCTCTGGGTATGGATGACCGTTTTGATCTGTCAGAGGCTTACTGGTTGATTGTCGGTATTGCTGGAATTGATCCGGAGGATGCGCCGGTAGGGTCTGCGGCCTGGGCCGAGTACCTGGTTGATGGTGATCTCGGCCATCACATCGACGCCCGGGAGATTCCTGAAGACTGGCCGTTCGGTTACTTCCCGCGTTACACCATGGGGCCTTTTGATCCGGACCGTCCTGACCCGACGGGGGAGCTCTATCGGCTCAATCCGGGGCTGACTGAATGGGCTTATCAACTCACGAAGGATGTCGAGATCCCGGATGACGCGTCAGTGCGCAAGGAGAGGTCTTTATACACGGAGCATCCAAAGGCGCAGGGTAAGCCGATTGTGCTGAAAGGCGATCACATCGCGGCCCTGACATTCTGGCACGGTGCATTACTGAACGACTGGGCGAATCAACTGGTCAGTTACTGGACAGATGGTAAGGGCAACATGGTGACCTCTGCCATGGAAGACACGGGATCGTATCTCTCGCTGTCCTGGCTGGATAAGATTGGCAGGGTGGATAAAGACCGCGTCATGGTGCTGCGGACGGGCAGCAACTACACGATGCAGCCGCCGACGAGAACAGCGGCAGAGAACCTGTTAAAGGAAACGAAAGGCTACAAATACGCGGG
>CAXPUI010000326.1:0-8552 GCA_964220205.1 Candidatus Allofontibacter communis
GTCAGATTCGCCTCCGAAGAGGCTCGCTAACTGTACTCAAGACGCTGGGCTGCAAAACGATTCTTCTTGTACCCCTAGCAACAAGCCAGAAACCGATTGTCCGCCAGGAACTTCAAAGCCCGTCACCGGATATCCGAAAATCAGAGAAGCAACAGGCAAAAAAACCCCGGCAGCGCCGGGGTAAAGGTTAAGCGGCGGAGTCAACCCGCCGTTGGGGGAAATATCAGAGGGTCTGCACAAGCTTTCTCAGTCCCGAAACATGCCTTCGACTGACGCCAAGCTTTTCATCAATGCCACGCATCCGAACCTGATAGTGGCCTGCCGGGTCTTTCTCCAGGCCTTCGAGATGCTCCATCATGACAAGTGCATTGCGATGTATACGTACCAGGCGGTCACCAAATTCCGACTCGAGGTCTCGAAGGGTGTCATCGATCAGCACCTCGCCACCTTCGTGCCGAACCGTCACATACTTCTGATCGGCCTGAAAGAACTTCACCTCGGTCAGCGGAATGAGTTCGATGCCCCGGCGCGTCCTCGCGCTGATATGGGTTCTTGTTCGTTCGTCGGGCTTTGCGTCTCTGCCAAGCACAGCAGCAAGCTGGAGCTTGTTTACTCTGCCCGCATCAGCCAAGGCTTCAACTAATGCCTCGCGGCGGATGGGCTTCATCAGATACGCTGAGGCATTAACACCAAACGCTTCAACGGCATGCTCGCCGAACGCCGTGCAATAAATCACCGCGGGGGGTACCGCCAGCGAGGCTAGCTGTTTACCCGTCTCCATACCGTCCATGCCTGGCATCCTGATATCAAGCAGAACAATGTCAGGCTCAAGCGCTATCGCCTGGCGAATTGCCGATTCTCCAGATTCCGCCAATCCGGCTACTTCGTATCCATCAAAGGATTGAACCATCCTGCTCAATCTTTCCCTGGCCAGTTTCTCATCATCTACGACCAAAACTTTCATAACCGTAACCTCTTCTATTTGTCTTGAGTTGTCTTAAGTTGTCTTAAGTTCACTTCATCATGCATCTGGGCTTCTGGCCCTCAGGTTTTCCTTGTCCTGCGCGATGAAGCGTTTGCCACGGGGTCTACATTAATGATGCTGGGCAAAAAAAATGCGAAGCAGCGCACACTTTCGCCAGAAAAACGCGCTAATTACGAAATATCAGACGACTTTCGGGTAAATCAGATGGGTAGTGAACCGATGCTCGTCTGATTCAGTGTTCAGACTGGCCCCAGGACCGTATATAGCCTGCATCCTGTGCCTGATGTTTTCCAAAGCCATCCGGTTGCCACCCTCATGACTGCTCCCACCCTGCGATACCGGATTAGTGATACTGATACATACCCGGCTATCATCAGAACTGAGCTGCACGGCCACCGTCCCACCCTCCGGCAGAGGCTGAATGCCATGGTAAATAGCGTTTTCAAGCAAGGGCTGTAAGGTCAATAGCGGGATTTTCAGGGTTGTCGGATCACTGTCGAGTTGCCATTCAACCGTGAGACGCTCATCAAGCCGCAATCCCTCGATATGCAGATACTTACGGCACAGATCCAGTTCTTCGGCGAGGCTTACCGGTTCACTGGTCGTTTCATTAAGACTGGCTCGGAATAATACTGACAGGTCCTCAACCACTTCCTCAGCGACTTCCGGATCCATGGGGATAAGGCTGGCAATGATGTTCATTGAGTTAAACAGAAAATGTGGGCGGATGCGGGATTGCAGCGCCTGAATACGCGATGTCAGTTCAGCCTGTTCCTGGCGCCTCAGGCGATGTGTCAGGTAGAAGTAGCGAAACGCAATACCCGTAACAATAGCCACCATCACGAGGTTTCGGAAGAGCCGACCCGACAGGACTGATGCGGAATCATAGAGCAGCAGCTCAGCGGCCAGACTATAGATCAGCGTCACCAGGAGAATCAGGCTAAAAGCAAAGGCCGTCGCCCATAACACTGAGAAGCTCGCCAGCCACAGACGCAACTTGCAGAGTATCGCGGCCGAGCTCAATGCCAGCCACTGGACAAAAAGTGAAGAGAGGGCCAGGGTTGTCCAGTCAAAATGACCCGCTGCGGTATCATAAAGCACCAGCACCAGGACCAGTAGTTCTGCAATCAGGACGAGGAACAGAATATTCTGCGTCTGACAGAGGTCAGGCAGATAAAAGTCTTCTTGATCGACTGCTTGAGTCATGGTCTTTAGAGGATACTCGTCCGCCAATTGTAACCTGTATTGTCTGAGTAGAACCCAGATACCTTCAAGGCTGGTACAATTAGCTTTTCCAAGAAAAAGGTCACGTCTTGACCGACAAGAACGACAAACTATGGGATGGCAGGTTTTCCGAAGCAACCGACGCGTTTGTTGAGGCCTTCACCGCTTCCGTAGAATTTGACAAGGTACTCGCTCACTACGACATCGAGGGCTCAATCGCGCACGCCACCATGCTGGCCAGCGTCGGCGTGCTGAGCGATGGCGAGCTGGAGCAAATTGTAAGCGGCCTCACCGAGATTGCTGAAGAGATCAGAACAGGACACTTTAACTGGTCAATCGCGCTCGAGGATGTCCACATGAACATCGAAAGCGCCCTGACTGAACGTATCGGGGACATCGGCAAGAAACTGCACACCGGTCGCTCCAGGAATGACCAGGTCGCCACCGATATTCGACTCTATCTTCGAGACATGATTGACCAGACCTGCGTGATGATCAGGAAAACCCAGCAAGGCATACTCGATCTGGCTGACACTGAGACCGAAACGATCATGCCTGGGTTTACTCATCTCCAAGTCGCCCAACCTGTCTCCTTCGCTCATCACCTGATGGCCTGGTTTGAGATGATTGAACGAGATCACGCACGTCTTGTCGACTGCCGCAAGAGAGTTAACAGATTGCCTCTGGGAGCCGCTGCGCTAGCGGGGACAACCTTTCCGATCGATCGGGCGCTAACGGCCAAGTTGCTTGATTTTGAAGGCATCGCAGAGAACTCGCTCGACGCCGTAAGCGACCGGGACTTTGCCATTGAATTCTGCGCTGCTGCAAGCCTTCTACTTATGCACCTGTCGCGCTGGGCGGAAGAATTGATTCTCTGGACGTCTCCAGCTGTTGGATTCATCGAGCTCCCGGACCGTTTCTGCACCGGTTCATCCATCATGCCACAGAAAAAGAACCCTGACGTGCCTGAACTGGTGCGAGGCAAGTCTGGTCGTGTCTTCGGTTCGCTGATCAGCCTTCTTACCGTGATGAAAGGCCAGCCACTGGCCTACAACAAGGACAATCAGGAAGACAAGGAACCGCTCTTCGACACGGTCAATACAGTGCTCGGTTGCTTGACCGCTTTCTCAGACATGATTCCGGCAATTATTCCAAAGCGCGATGTCATGCGCGATGCCACCCTCAAGGGTTATGCGACCGCGACCGATCTGGCTGACTATCTGGTGAAGAAGGGCCTGCCTTTTCGCGACGCTCACGAAGTCGTCGGTAAGCTGGTGGCTCTGGGTCTTGAACAGCAAAAGGATCTCTCTGAAATCAGTCTGGAAGAACTCCAAGCAGCCAGTGGCCTGATCGATGAAGATGTCTTTGAGGTTTTAACACTGGAAGGTTCGTTAGGAGCGCGCGACCATCTGGGAGGCACTGCACCCTCTCAGGTCAGGCGGGCTATCGATAAAGCCCGTCAAGAGATCAGTTGAACAGGCCAGAAGCACCCTGTTCCTGGAAGACACGGTCGACCAGATTTGTCAGGGTCTCTCCCGTTGCGCGACAAAGCCAGTTACTGCCATCAAACGCCAGATGGTGACCACCTGATCGGGCGGCAATCCAAATCTCATGGCTCGCTACCTGACGACTGAGGATGACACTGCTGCCATCAAGAAAGGCCAATGACAGGACGCCGCCGGAAGAATCAACATCAATGTCATCCGGTAATTCATCAATCCTGTCTTCGATTTCCAGGAAGATTTCATCAACCGCTGCTTGAAAGCTCGTGTCGTCCAACGTCTGCTCCGAACAAAAATTAGAGTATACTGCACGCCTTCATCAGGTGGCCCATCTTCAATGCGTTATTTCGGTTTATTGTTCGCTGCCCTCCTGCTGACCGCCTGCGGCCAGAAGGGCCCGCTTTATCTACCAGAAGGACAGGCACCGGTAGCAGCAGAGCACGATGATAATGAGGACGATAGAGCTACCAGCCAGTTTGGGCAGGAAAAATAGTCATGCTGCACCGCATCGCCGGTGATCTTCATATTGAGGAGGTATCGCTCCAGGAGATCGCCGCTCAATACGGGACCCCTGCCTACGTCTATTCCGAGAACGAGATCCGGCGGGCCTACACCGATTTTGAAAACGCTTTAACCGATATGCCTCACGCGATCTGCTATGCGGTCAAGGCAAACTCAAACATCGCTATTCTTCAGATCCTCGCCGAGCTGGGTGCTGGATTTGACATAGTGTCCGGAGGCGAACTCTCGAGAGTGCTGGCAGCCGGCGGTCGACCGGAAAACATCGTCTTCTCGGGCGTAGGTAAACAGGACTGGGAAATAAAACTGGCACTCGAAACCGGTATTGGTTGCTTCAACGTTGAATCAGCATCTGAGCTTCATCGTATCTCTCGTTTAGCATCCGACTGCAACCTGGTTGCTCCCATTTCGATCCGTGTTAATCCGGATGTCGACCCGAAAACGCATCCTTATATTTCGACAGGATTGAAAGAGAACAAATTTGGCGTCGCAGCAGCAGAGGCCAGGACGCTTTACTTAAGGGCTGCTGATGATGCCCATTTAAGGGTCGTCGGTGTTGATTGCCATATCGGCTCGCAGATTACCGAGCTGGAACCTTACCTGGATGCCCTGGGGCGACTGGTGCAGCTCGTCGACAACCTTGAATCGGATGATATTTCTCTGCAGCACATTGATCTTGGCGGCGGTATCGGGGTGCAGTATCGCGATGAAAAACCGATAAACCTGCAAGAGTTTGCCACGGCAATTCGTCAGAAAATGGCAAGGCTCGATCATCGCCTGTTATTCGAACCAGGTCGAATGATTGTTGCCAACGCGGGTTTACTGCTTACCCGTATCACAACACTTAAAGAAAACGAGAACAAACGTTTTGCTGTGGTCGATGCAGCGATGAATGATTTGATCAGGCCATCTCTTTACGATGCCTGGCAAGCCGTTATGCCGGTGCGCACCAATAACAAGACTGAACATCCATGGGACATTGTCGGCCCTATCTGCGAAACCGGCGATTTTCTGGCCAAGGATCGACATCTGGCACCTGAGGAAGGTGATTTACTGGCAATATTATCGGCGGGGGCCTACGGGTTTACCATGTCTTCGAACTATAATTCGCGGGGTAGGGCGCCGGAAATCCTGGTTAACGGTCAGGAACATCATGTCATTAGGCGACGTGAAACCATCGAGGACCAGCTGGCTCTAGAATCGCTGCTCGACAGGTGACAGGTAAAAAGCATGTTACTTCATTTCACGAAAATGCATGGCTTGGGGAATGACTTCATGATGGTCGATCTCATCTCTCAGCGCGCCCATATCCATCCGGCAACGATAAGGGAACTGGCGGATCGAAAAACCGGGATCGGCTTTGATCAGCTCTTGACTGTAACCCCGCCGGACGATCCGGAAACAGACTTCAGATACACTATCTATAACGCCGATGGCAGCGAGGCGGAACAATGTGGTAATGGGGCTCGCTGTTTTCTCCGCTTTGTTCGCGATCAGGGTCTGACCACCAAATCGTTCATCCGACTACAGACCCGCTCGGGCCACATTACCTGTCAACTCGAGAAAGACGGTAACGTTACCGTCAATATGAGTGCTCCCGTACTGCAGCCAGCCAGAGTTCCTTTCATCGCTGATGCACCACAGATCCTTTACGATCTGGAACTACCCAACGATCAGGGCAGGGTGTCAGCAGCCGTGGTTAACGTTGGTAATCCCCATGCGGTTATCAGCGTTTCTGATCTTCAGAGTGCACCCGTGGCTTCCTTGGGTCCGATGCTAGAACAACACACCCGGTTCCCCGACAAAGTCAATGTCGGTTTCATGCAGATCATGTCCAGGCACCATATCAGGCTCCGGGTTTACGAACGGGGTGTCGGTGAAACCCAGGCCTGCGGCAGTGGTGCTTGCGCGGCTGTGGTTGCGGGCAGATTACAGGGTTTACTTGACGAAAGTGTGGAGGTAGAGCTGCCAGGAGGTAAACTGTGCGTCAATTGGAGCGGTGACGATTCGCCGATTATGATGACGGGTCCAGCCTGTCGGGTCTACGAGGGTCGATTGCAGATATGACGAATGAGCTGACCGATAAAGACGTCGCTGCTTACCTGGCAGACAATCTGGACTTTTTTCTCAACCACGACTCTCTGCTGGTCAAGATGAAACTGGCCGATAACCGCGATGGCACGATATCGCTCGTCGAGAAGCAGCTGTCCGTGATGCGCGAACGACAGAAGAAAACCAGGCGTCAATTGAAAGACGCCATTGAAGCGGCTGAGAAGAACAACGAGATTTTTGACAAGTGCCAACGTCTTATTCTTCAGCTGATGGCGGCGGGGGACAGCAACAGTTTTTTTTCGGCGCTGGAGAAGAGCCTGCAAAAAGACTTCAAGTGCAAGACATACGCGTTGATCATTTTCGGTACCCCCAGGCGCATTAACCACTTCACTGAGCAGGACCTAAAAGATGAGGCCTCCGCTCACGTTGGTGCGCTCATAAAAGCCAAGGAGCCTACTCTTGGCATCTTAAGGCCAGAGGAGCTGGATTATCTCTTTGGCGAACAGAGCAAAAAAGTAAAGTCAGCCGCAGTCTTGACTGTCAGGCAGCACAACAAGCAGATTGCCCTGCTGGCTATCGGCTCTTCCGATGCCCATTATTTCTCGCCAAATATGGGTACCCTATTTCTCCGGTTTATTGCTGATACGCTCGCCACACTCCTGCCTCGCTATCTACCCGACTGACGATGGCTGATCAGTCAATGGAGTCCATGGTTGCCGGCTTTCTGACTCATCTATCAGACGAGCGCCAGCTTTCAGACCATACGGTAAAGGGTTATCGGCGAGACCTGCTGGCTCTTTGTGGATATCTGGAGCCCCTGGCCGTTACCAGGTGGCGAGACGTACGCTCCCACCACCTGAGAAATTTCATCAGCGCCGGTCATCGCTCGGGGCAATCAGGTAGAACGCTGCAACGCCGGTTGTCGGCCTGTCGGACTTTTTTCAACTATCTTGCCCGGGAAGGTCTGGCAAGTGCGAACCCGGCCCTGGAATTCTCCGCCCCCAGATTCCGAGCAACACTTCCCACGACTATTGATACTGACCAGATAAGTCACCTGTTGTCGATCAACGAAACCGACTGGCACAGCCTCTGCGACAGAGCCATGCTGGAACTTTTTTACTCCTCGGGACTACGCTTGTCAGAGCTGGTAGGCACCAACATCCGGGATATGTCCTTCAGCGACGCTACCATCAAAGTGCGAGGGAAAGGCGCAAAGGAACGCCTGCTGCCTGTGGGCTCAAAAGCGATTACCGCACTCAAGGCATGGCTGAAGGAACGCCAGAACCTGCCGCGAGGCAGCCTGGTCAGCGAGGACGCCCTGTTTTTGAGCGAACGCGGAACAAGAATCAGCCCCAGAACTGTACAGAGCCGGGTCAGACAATGGAGTCAGCGTCTCGGGATCAACACGAAAGTCCACCCGCATACCTTAAGACATTCGTTTGCCAGCCATCTCCTGGAATCCAGCCAGGACCTTAGAGCCGTTCAGGAACTGCTCGGCCATGCTGATATAGCAACGACGCAAATCTATACACATCTTGACTTTCAGCACCTCGCCAAGGTTTACGATGCTGCGCACCCACGCGCGCAGAAGGCGACAGAAGATTGATCAAGGTAGTTGCTTTCGACCTGGACGACACCCTCTGGTATGTCGACCCCGTCATCATTAGAGCAGAAGGAATACTGAAAGACTGGTTTCGCGTTCACGTTTCGGGGTTTGAGTACGACTCCCGCAATATGGGCCAGTTTCGCGAACAGGTTTTAACTCAGCAGCCTGAACTGGCAGGACGTCTCACCGACTTTCGCCATCGAGTGATAGAAACAGCTCTGACCAGTCATGGTGTTCCTGATGCACCAAGGATTGCCAGCGAAGCCATGCAGGTGTTCCTGACAGCCAGAAATCAGGTTGAGTTCTTTGAGGGCGCAATCGATGCTATCGCCGATCTCGCAGGGCAATACCAGCTGGGCGCCCTAACCAACGGAAACGCGGACATCCACCGGCTGGGCCTTGGACAGTATTTTTCTTTCGCCTTTTCTGCAGAGGATGTCGGTGCCCCTAAACCTGCGCCAGACCTGTTCCACGAAGCCTTATCGCATACGGGTGTCGAAGCGACGGAAATGGTTTATGTCTTCGATGACAGCGTCGGGCTCGGATTCCGCAGCGTGGGAACGGCGTTCGTTACGCAGCCAGATGGTCTTGAGGCCAACGGCGTTCGCGGCATCAATGTCTTTGATCCGATCATCGCCGACATAAACCATTTCCGTCGCTTCGA
>CAXPUI010000327.1:0-2564 GCA_964220205.1 Candidatus Allofontibacter communis
CGCAAAGCCGCTGCAAACGTCCTACAAGCCGATATTACTCGCCAGCTACAGGCACTTGGTATGCACGGTGCTGCTTTTGAAATTGGTATCGACGAGACCCGATCTGGTCGTTTCGGATTCGATGATGTTGAATTCCTGATCGCCACCATCCCCGGATCTGAAGCCAAGAGTCTCGCCCGTATCGCGTCCGGAGGAGAACTCTCAAGGATCAGTCTCGCCATACAGGTGATTACGGCAAAGACGTCGAGTACTCCGAGCCTGGTTTTCGATGAAGTCGATGTAGGCGTTGGCGGTGCAACCGCAGAAGCCGTCGGTACCCTGCTGCGTAAACTGGGCGCTAATGCGCAGGTTATCTGCGTTACCCACTTACCACAGGTAGCAGCCCAGGCCCATCAACACTATGTTGTCGTTAAGGAAACCAGTGAGGAAGCTGCCTCGACGACCGTTGTTCCGTTGACCGAAGAGGACAAGATTACTGAAATCGCTCGCATGTTAGGGGGGTTGAAACAGACCGACGAATCAATCGCCCACGCCGAGGCCATGATCTCCAGCAATAAATCCTAGGTTCAGTCACACCCAAGCAGCATTCATTGACGGGCACAATCAGGGCAGAGCCCGTACAAATTTAAGTGGTGGTCTGTCAGTTCGAAGCCTAAATCCCTGGCAACTTCCTCCTGTCGGCGTTCGATCTCGCTGTCATTGAATTCTTCAACCTTGCCGCAACGCAGACAGACAATGTGGTCGTGATGTTGGTCAGAAGACAACTCGAATACCGAGTGTCCGCCTTCAAAATTGTGGCGAACGATGAGTCCGGCCTGCTCAAACTGCGTGAGCACCCTGTAGACGGTCGCGAGACCAATTTCTTCACCATTGGCAAGCAGCTTCTTGTATACATCCTCTGCACTGACATGGTGAACGTCAGCGCTTTCAAGAATTTGCAGGATCTTGACCCGGGGCAGGGTAATCTTAAGACCCGCATCTTTAAGTTCTTGAGACTCTGCTGCCATGAAGATAATCCGAGTGAAACCGTGAATTGAGGGTGATGAATGATATAAAATCACCAGACCGACCCATAGAAGTATGGTTAATTTAACAGGCAATTGAAATAGCAGGTCAGGCTTTGTCACGTATTTTTCTGATTATGATCATAGGAACAGTGCTGTCCGCCTGTTCTACACTGAAGTTTCCGGGTGTACACCGCATCAACATCCAGCAGGGTAACGTCATCACTCAACAGATGATCGACAAGCTGCGGCCAGGCATGACCAAAAGCCAGGTCAGGTTTGTACTTGGCAACGCCGTGATCAATGATTCACTTAACGCTGAACGATGGGACTACATCTATACCCTGAGCATTGCCGGTGGGGATCAGATCCGCACAAAATTAAGCGTGTATTTTGTTGATGAACGACTCAGCTACTTCGTTGGTGATTTTATTCCTACCGAAGAATACGAGACTTACCGGGAGGCCAACTCCTAACTTCTATCTCGTTCGGCGCGCCGACGGCGGGCTTCCTTGGGATCAACCTCAAGGGGTCTGTACAGCTCTATGCGATCACCATCGGACACAATGTCTTGTCCTGATCTCGCCTGATTCCATATTCCGTAGGTCAGCAGGCGAAGATCAATATGTGTCATTCTGGCCCTGATACCGGACTGCTCGACAGCAGACTCAACCGTCGTACCGGCTTCGACCTGCAGATCAATCATTATCTGCTCAAGCCTGTCCGCGAACACAACCTGGATCTCAATCAGTGCGGTCATAAAGTTCATCCGCACGCTGGCAGAATGCATCGACGAGGCTACTGGTCGCCTGCTCGAAAACTCTTTCAAGTAATGCACCCGCCAACCGGGAATCAACTTCGAAACTGAGCTGCATCTCAACCCGGCAACCATCCTGACCAAGGGATCGGAAGTCCCAACTGCCAGCCAGTTTCTTGAAAGGACCGTCAACCAGCTGAAGCTCTATGCGCTCCGGTCGATAAAGGAGATTCCTCGTCGTAAAACTCTGGGTAATCCCAGACCTGGCGACCGTCAGTTCGGCAACAAGCACCTCCGGCTCAACTGAAATAATCCGACTGGCATTACACCAGGGCAGAAATGCCGGATAGGCAGACACATCGTTAACCAGCTCGAACATCTGCTCAGCGGAGTAGGGCAGCAGAGCAGAACGATCAACCTGCCTCAAGCGAAACTCATCACAAAGAGCACCAACACACCCAGGGGCGCCACAAACCTGATCAAGAACAGCAGCACAGATTTCAAGCCGTCAGAAATATTTCCCAGTTCGGCATCAAGCGCTGCGCGGTTCAGAAACCAGCCGGTGAAAATCGCGATGAGCATGCCACCAACTGGCAACATGATGTTGTTCGACACATAGTCCATCGTATCGAAGAAAGTTCGCCCAGGCAGCAGTGTGACATCCGCGATGATGTTGAACGAGAAAGCGCTGCCCAGACCAATGACCCACGCCAGCCCCCCCACGAGAATCGCTGCTTTAGCCCTGCTTACCTTCAGCTTTTCCACCAACCAGCCGACTGCAGGTTCAACGAGAGAAATCGCCG